>JAUZOF010000036.1 GCA_030706585.1 Bacteroidota bacterium | reverse complement strand
TGAAACGTGCTCCACATCTTCGTAAATAATTACATCAACGCTCTTATCCGCCGGGGTGAATTTAAAGGCATTGGACAAAAGATTAAAGATAATCTTCTCAAACTTATCCTTATCCAACCACAAATGAGCCCCGTTAGAGTGGTCAACGATATTCAACCGGATACGTTTTTCTTCTGCCAGTTTGGAGAAACCCGAACAGATTTCGTCCACATAAGGAGCCACATCCACCTCTTCGATGATGAGTTTCATCTTTTCACTCTGTATCTTTCTGAAATCCAGAATCTGATTAATCAGCCTCAACATCCGGTTTGTATTTTTCTGCACAATTTCCAGTTGGCTCTTTGCATTTTCAGAAAGCGGTTCTTTCTTAAGCAAATACTCAACCGGAGACGCAATCAGAGTCAGCGGAGTCCGCAGTTCATGCGAGATATCGGTAAAGAAGCGGAGCTTCATATTGGTGATGCGCTGTTCTATGGCGACTTCGTTTCGCAACCGGTATATGGTAAACCAAACGTATGCCACCACCAGGGTAAACAGCGCAAACATCAACAGATAAAAAACAAATCCCCAGGCCGACTCCCAGAAAGAGGGCATTTTCACAATCCTGACCGACTTCTCGTTATTCACCCACAGTCCGTCGGAATTCGTTGATTTCACCCGAAACGTATAGTTTCCCTTAGGTAAATTGATATACGTAGCCATCCGTTGGTTGCCCACATAATTCCACTCTTTTTCCAGTCCTTCCAGTTTATAGGCATATTGAATTGCCTGCGGATTGACATAATCGATAGCTGCAAATTCAATGGAAAATGTATTTTGCTTATGGGTCAGTTTCAGCTCCCGGGTTTCATCAATCGTTTGCTGTAACGGAGAATCCTCTTCTCCTACCCGAACCTCTTTATTGAAAAGCTGCAAACGGGTCAGGTATATCCGGGGAACAAAAGTGTTCTTCTTTATCCGGCAGGGGTCAAAAAAGACGAACCCATTTGAGCTTCCATAAACAATTTTGCCGTCAGCGGTCTGACAAACCGTTGCTTCACTGAAATAATAGTTATTCTCTGCGGTCGGTTTAAAGACATCAAATTTCTGAGTGGAGGGATGATAACAGAGTACCTGTGTCTGGGAGGAAATCCACACATTTCCCTGCTCGTCTTCCTGTAGTGTATAGACAGCGGTGACTCCCTGTCCTTCGTTACTCTTCAAGGCTTGAAAGCGGACATTTGCGTTATCCCTTATACCACCTTTTACGATATTGACTCCGCCGCCAATGGTCGTGACATAGAGGTCTCCATTTCGCGTCGGTAAAATACCCTGAACATCATTTCCGGAAATAGAATACGAATCATCCGCCCCATGAATATAGCGTTTGAAGCGAATATCCTCCGGCTTACCGGTCATCGAACCGGAAACCAGCAATCCCTGAGTAGTTCCGACCAGCAAATGGCCGAAATTATCCCTCACAATACAACGGACTTTGGAACAATCTTTTATCGGAAAATACCTCAACAAGTTATTGCTATTCACGAAACGCATCTGCCCCGAACCGGTATCCAGCAGATTGAGTCCTCCGCCATAAGTTCCAATCCACAACAGGTGACGGTTATCCTCATACATCCAATATACCTGGTCTGAACTGAGACTATATTTATCCCCCGGGGTATTCCTGTAATTGGTTATGGAATATGCACCCGGTGATTTCCGGACAAGCTTAAAGAGCCCCGTCCCTTTGGTTGCCAACCAGATAGCGCCGGTATAATCCTGCATAATATGATAAACCTGAGCTTCGAAGGGAATATTTCCTCCCAGCTTTCCGTCAGCACCTAAAAGCCTTTTACTCTTCCGCTCTTTATCATACACATAAACATACCCTTTCTTGGATCCTACCCATAATTGTCTTTCCGCATCTTCACAAACCGACCTGATTTCATTTATGGGTGAAAAAGAGGAAGTTTCAACCGGTTTGACAAAAGCAAATGGCTCATGCCGAAAAACCACCTTATCCACCCCCTGCAAATAGGTATTCAGCCATAAGTTGCCCTGTTTGTCAGGCTGGAAGGCGTGTACAAGATTGGAGATGCTTTTACTATCCCCCCCCAATACAGGAAGCGGTTCCAGCCGTTTTTCCAGTTTATTGTACCTGAAAATTCCGCCCATTCGGGTTTTTAGCCAGAGATTGTGGTTGATATCTTCGGTAATATTCCATTTTGTAACACGGGGATTTACAAATCCGGAAATATCAACCGGCAGATAACGTATGATATGCGAAGATGATTCAAATAAAATCCCACCGGGATAACCGGCATCAATCCAGATATTTCCATCCCGGTCTTTATAGCTTCCCAATGCCGATTTATCCGGAATATTATTTATCTGAAACGAACTAAATTGTCCGGTCGAAAAACGATAGGTGTAAAAAACGGAGCTATTCGTCAAAATAAAAAGCTCATCCTTCCCTATCCACTGAAGGTCTGAAATATATTCGGTAAAAGGTGTTACGATTCGTCTGAGACTTTCCGTTTTTGGGTCATAGACCAACAGAGTCCCTTTTTCCCCACCGACATAGAGCTTTCCTGCATTTTCTGAAATAGCATAAAACGAGGTGCGTTCTTTTCCTGCCACAAATGTGCAACTACCACTGTTTTTATTTAGCCGACAGATTCCTTTGGAAGTTAAGATCCAGGTATTTGAATGCTTATCAACAAAAATCTTATTGATTTTATTGGAAGGAAGCCCCCCTTTTTTATGAGAATAATGAGTCAGTCTGAGATGATTAGAAGATTCAGCATTCACTATCCGAAAACAATCGTGTTCATTGTAAATCCAGACAGAGCCATCTGGTTGCACCGAAATGTTATTTTGCGGAAATGTCAGGCTGTAGTTTTTATAATCACTTTCAAATTGAGGCACCGGCAGGAAATGCTCGGTTTTAGGGTCAAATCTGTAAACCCGATCATCATCGGTTTGCAGCCACAAATAGCCTTGTTTGTCCTCCTTTATCCGGTCAATGCGAAAATTTGACAGTTGCACTCCCCCTTTAGATTCTCCTTTAAAGCATCTGAACGTATATCCGTCAAATTTATTCAGGCCATCATACGTTCCAAACCACATCATGCCTTTACGGTCCTGATGCATGCAGAGGATATGATTCTCGGATAATCCGTGATCAACAGAGTAATGCGTAACCTGTGTTGTGACTTGTGACCTGGATAATAAAAAAACAATCAGGAACAGGACAGTAAAAAATAACTTTCTCATCGGAAATGAAAACAAGATGTAAGACTGGTATTATAAATTAAGGCGGATATGAGGTCGTAAAGGTATTAATTTTTTTCGCAAACGACCATGCCGCACGCACCACAAAAAATCCCCCGCAAACCATTTGTTGCGGAGGATAATTCAATGTATCGGTCACAGATCTCAACCATCACCGTATAGACATTCGAGACTATTTTATCACGAATTCATCCGTTATCTGTAACATCCGTAGTTTTTCGCTGACTCATCCCATGGATGATCTCATCCTTAACCACACTTCCCTGTGATGATCCGAAGTAGAAACTGAAGATTTGAGTCAGAATCGCACTTAACACACCCAGTATATAGAGGACAATATCTTTTCCATTGTCATCCAGCGTGACGGAATGAAAAAGAATAATATAAAACAGGGAGAAAGTCAGTGCCGTTACGCAAAGCGCCAGGTAAGAAGAGGTATTTCTGGACAACAGCGTGGCATGATCACTGGTCTCGACCGCAGCACTGCGCTTGCGGGCACTATCGATATCCATAAAGTCCTGCTGCTTCTCTTTTAAGGAGAGCCTCTGCATCTCGAGTTGGTACTGCATGTCAGCCTTTTTCATCTCCAGCTCCAGTTGCATTTTCTCCTCTTTGGTCGTTGTCAGTTTATCAATAGTGTCGCCGATAGCATCCACAACGCTTCCGGTTCCACCGGAAAAAATGTTTGATATAAATCCCATAGCACTCTGTTTTTATGCACATTCCAGCGCCCGGCACACCCAGCCGTAGAAATATTTCTTACACCCTGATCGCTTCCTCACAATGGCTGCATAACGGGCTATCTTCGCCACTGTAAATGCAGCATGAAAATGCTCCGGATCAACCGCATTGATTTTAGCAATCGACTGGTTTCCGATTACGCCATCCACATGCGCATCCGCCACCATTTGAGCCAGCGAAGCGCTTACGCCCACACCGGCATTCACTGCGAAATTAAAGATTGACTCCGCGACCGACTGGTTGGCATACAGATCACCGCAAACCTTATCCCAGAAGTTCACCTGGTAGAATTGCTCGATTTCAGACTGCAACCCTACATCTTTATCCAGATTCTCCGGAAATCCCGATTGACGTTTATACAGGTCAATTTGCCCCCAGCCACACCATTTGCTATGCATTCTACGGGCAATCCCCTTGTATGTTTCACCACCCGGATCATCCGGATCAATACTATATCCACCCTCCCGGGCTAGCACCTTTTTCAGTGCCGGTATAAATTCTGCCATAGTTATTTACTTTTAATTGTTTCTAATTTCCAGCCGTAATGCGACTCAAGACTCAAGACTCACGACTTATGACTCAGTTTCACACCGCTTGCCGGATTATATTAATATCACAGAGGAATCACGGAGAAATTCCACAGAGGACCACGGAGAGAGTTACTATTTAGACTCTGTGAATTCTCTGTGCCCGTTTCTCTGTGTAACTCTGTGATATTATAATTACTGAACTCCCCCCTGAAGCTCACGTTCAACTACAAGGGGTTCATTTAATTCCTCAACCGGAATGATCATCCGTTACACCAACGGCACATACACTGATTTTGAAACCTTAGCTCCGTTAGGCGATGTCACATACAGATAGATATATACAACCTCCTCTTCCGTCACACCCGGACAATTGAGTTTAACTTCACCTGTTGTCCCGCTTCCACGAACACTGTTCATCAAATAGAGGGCACCATTTGACGTTTTGGCCAAAGCCGTAACCTTATCGGTAGCCGATATCCCCGGCACATTGGGCTCGGTCTTGAAAGAGACGGTATTACCGGCCTCTGTCACGACGGCACCATCAGCAATTACACCTTGGTAGGTTCCATCAGTCACTACCATTTGAGTATAATCGATCACCGGAGCCTCTCCCGAGTTATCAATCGCCTCCGGCAAATTAGCCGCCATAAAGGCATTGTAGGGCGATTGCGTGATCAATCGATTCGGGAATCCGGTAGCCACAATGCCGCCTAATGTTCTAAACTCATCCACAATCAGTTTAAATCCTGAGCGGTGCGTCTGTTGTGCTTCCGTATTCGCATCCTTGCGGTTAAACGCTTTCGAACGGATGATATTCTGACCTTTCAATGTGTAGGTCGAAAAGTTGGCCATTGATTTCTTCATTTGGCCGGTCATGGGATTTTGAGAAATACTCATAATTGTAATTTTTAAAATGATTAAAATGAATTATTTTGTCCACTGGGAACGACGTCTTTTTCCCTTCCGACACTGCAAATGTATAGCCTGTTTTTGAGATAAAAAAACCACTAAAAATGCGCCAAAACCCTATAATACAACATTTTGACCCACACGGATCAATGGGAGCCCGCACGGGGCAAAACGGCTATTGTATTTTATATTTATTTTGCACAACTGGAGTAAGTTATAAGTGGTAGGTAATTGGTGGCACGAAGCGTTCAGCGGCTTAAGCCCGCTTGACGCGTTATTCAATTATCTCCCCCACTTCAATTTTCTGTCCCCAAATTGTCTTAATTCCTTTCATTCCCTTCATTTCTTTAATCTCTTTAATTTATTCATTCCTTCCCTCCTTTCATCCTCCCCCTCTCTTTTTTCAAATAAGCATTAATCTCCGACTGCAATACCAGCACCCTGCGTCCGACGTCTTCCACACATTGTATTTGTCCCTCCTGCCGTAATTTACGGAACGTATTTCTCGACACATTCAGAGCGATTAACGCTTCGGGCAAGGTCAACGTCTTATCATAAACTGCCCCTCCTCCCATTACCCTAACTATCAGGTCTGTCAGGAAATCAATCTTTTTCTCATATTGGCTCAGCTTTAGCAGCATCAATTCCAGTTGGGCATCTTTTCTGATTCTTTTACGTCTCATAATAATGGATTTAAACAATAGGTTACTATGCGGATATTCATCATATTTAATCATCGACGGCCGTTGAATGATTACGCTGCAAAAGTAGAGGAAGGCCAAAAAAAAATCATTCAACCTGAACACCAGGTTGAATGATTTCCCTTGTAACCAACTGATTAATCAGCAATTATTTTTTTATTCAACCAGGGACTAGTTGAATAAGGTTATTAACTACGCTGACCGTTGGTTCCGATTTAGCCACTTCGGGCATGGAAATATTTTTCAGCAGACCCTAATCATCTCCATCCCCTTAATTGCATCAATCCCCTTAATTCCTTTAATTGCTTTCATTCTTTCATTTCTTTAATTCCCTTCATTCCTTTAATCTCTTTAATTCCTTTAATTTCCTTCATTCTCCTATTTTTGCTGATAATACTGCACCAAAACATCATGCAAACCCTTCAGAAATGGGAACACTCCCCGTTTCCGGTTTGCCGCACTATTGAGGATTTTGTATGAATGCTTTATCTCCACATCAAAGAAACGCCCCAAACGGGTAAAGAACTCCTTCTGAGTTAACACTACGCCATCCCTCCGCTGAATAACATTGGATAAAAAGAGCGCCTTGCATAATTCCAGGAAATCAGTTTGACTTCCGGCCCACATTAATCCATCGTCAATCTTTTCCCCCACTTCAGTCCCATCCATATTACTTGAGCAGGTTCTAGCCTTAAGCTTTTCCAGTTGGATTTGATCTTCGTTGCGTTCGATCTCCAGGTCGCACTTTGTCAGAAAATTCGGATAAAACTCTTCGCTGTAAAACTGGCAATCGTTACTGCATTGGGGGTAAGTCTCATCAAACTCACTTTGCCACACCTTAAATTCATACTTCTTGCTATGCAGCAATGCCATCCGTTCTATCGGATCCGCCATCTCTTTCAGTCTATTCCTGATCTGTTCTATATCAAAGCGCTCTTCCCGGATCGGATTCTGTAAGCAAGGCCTCTTATCCGGATATTTTGCAATCTGGTCGGCGTTGATCAACCGATAGAGTTCCGGTGAGCTTTGGTTCTCTTCGTCATATCCGATCAGGGCTGTAATATCCTGGGCATAGCGATCAATCGTATCCATCAGCGTCAGGCAAAACTCCACATGGATATTATTCTTTATCACTTCTGTCTTCTTAGCCAGCTCAAATCCTTTCCAGGCAGCCACCTCTTCCAGATGAGCGACCATATAAGCTTGCAGGTTCTCCGGTGAATAGTGCTTCGCATTCGCTTTCAGCTCTTCTACAAATTGGTCATAACAGGGGGCATGATTTTCAAAAGAGGATTTATACAACTCCAACTCTTGCACAATACGGGAATTATTTTTCTGAATGCCGTTAAATACCATCCACATCTCATCCCAACATTCTTTTAACCGTATTATTTTTTCCGTAACCATCCCTATCTTCTGTTAATTTAACCACAAATGTAGCAAATCAGGAATATTCACAAATAAAAAAACCCGAAATAACTAGCAAATTGCTGAACTATTCCGGACTTTAATGACACAAATTTAGCTTTTACCGGTTTATTCTACCAGTATTTCCCGTCAGGGCGGTTCCCGATAGCCATCTCGGGATGTAATCTGCCCTTTAATTATTATCAGGATATGCTATCCGTATATAGCTAAAAAACAACTGGATTTACCATTTCGAGATTCTGCGTATTTTAAATTGTCAATGGTAAATCCTTCAATTGTAAATTATACTTATTCCTCACTCATCATCCCCTTTACCATCAGGGTAGCCGTAGCGGGATTGGTAGCCAAAGACACATTATGAACATCACATACCCGCATCAGCATTTGTACATCCGGTTCGTGCGGGTGTTTATCCAGCGGATCACGAAAAAAGATCACCAGATCAACCTGCTTTTCCGCCACCTGAGCTGCTATCTGAGCGTCACCACCCATCGGCCCTGAAAGAAGTCTTTCCACTGTTAGGCCAGCCGCCTCGGCATGCTTCCCTGTCGTCCCGGTCGCTATGATCTGTACGTTCTTTCTATTCAGTAACTCGATGTGCTTATTCAGGAAACCCACCATTTCCGCTTTTTTGCCATCGTGTGCTATAACTGCTAATTTCATAATTCTTTATCTTTATTGTTTTGGGTACACATGTTACAGATAGCCATCGGTATTTCGTATGTTGTCTTTGAAGTACCAAGTGATTACTCAATTGAACTGATGAAAAAGAGAGGAATAAACATTCATTTATAGTACTCCCTTGCAGGTGCAGCAGTTTTTAACCGCTGATTCTAATGCAATACACCCCTGCCCCAATATCTCTCCCTTGGCATCTACTATGCCAAATTTTGTACCGGTACCACCCATATCGATACCTATTACATAAGGTTTTTCCATAATAAATAATTTAGTTCTTTTAGTCAGTAAGTTATCAATAAATAATAGATCAAAAATAGAAGACCGAATAAAATTGCCCCGGCATCACGCAGGGGCAATCTCAGTTGTCAATCATCTAAAAAATAGAAAATTTACCATCAAAACTATGATCACACACTCATAACTCTAACTGATTATTACCTGATTTCAAAGAAAATATCTTTCCTTTCCAAATAAAGTTTCCGGAAATACCTTCAGGCAGGTTGACTGAAATAATCCATTTATTCTTCTTATTGCAACTATAAGCAACCTTAATTGCCCCTTTCGGGTGAGGCATCGATCCGCTTACCTTTTTCAAGTCACCCAAGTGAGGTTCAATTTTCACTTTAGCAAAACCGGGTGCATCGCTTTCAATTCCTAAAACGGTACGGAATAATTCAATATTCGGGCTGGCTCCCCAGGCATGACAGTCGGAACGGGTTGTTTCTACGTTCGAGTCTTCACCCCAGGTAGTCATCCCCAACTGAATGTTCTTCTTCCAGATATCTAAATGATTCAAATAATCATCACCCAATCCAACTTTCACCATAGCCTGATTCATGTAGTATTTAAAGTAAATAGAAGCCTGCGCGATATCGGAATTGTTGATGATGCGCTGAAACACCCCCTTGGAATCTTCTCCTGTTATAGTACCGGTAAGAATTGCCAATACGTTTGCATGTTGAGAATATGTTTCCATATCTTCATTGTCGGCAAATAATTTCTTATCGACATTCCAGTACTTCTTCAAGATCGTTTGCTGAAGCTGTGCCGCTTTTGTTTTATATTCTGCGGCGAATGCTTTATTTCCCAGGTTGTATTCCAACTCTGAGGCCAATTGAAAGGCCCTCAACAATTGTAAATCCTGTACAGAAGATGCCCCGTTTTTACTCACAGGTGCTATTCCAAATTTCCACCCTTTTGATAAGCCGGTAGCCCAATCAGTAAAATTCCAGTATGGGACATTTTTGAGTGTTCCATCTTCCTGTTGGTAGTTGGCAAAGAATGATAACACCTGTCGGACACCGGCTAGTTTTGATTTGACAAAATTGCTGTCAGTACAATAGCGATAATAATCAGACAACATTCCTATCCAAAGTAATGAAAAGGGTGGAATAATCTGGACTTTAGAGGATGGATAACGACTCTGTGTAATTCCTTCGGGGAGTCTTGATGCATCAATCAGATTGATGGCATTTTTTGCCAAACGATCATCTCCCGAATTATAATAGGAAACCATCATCTGAATTCGGGTATCCCCTATGTATTGCAGTTGCTCGTAATAAGGACAATCGAAATAAGTCTCGACAGCACAAAGACGGGCTGTGCGCCATCCAATCTGCAAAATACTATCTAACAGCGGCTTTTCAGAGCTGAATGTTGTGTTGTTTTTAAACGGATATCCGGTAAATGTTCCGTAAATATCATTAATCA
Organism: Bacteroidota bacterium; assembly: GCA_030706585.1. Taxonomy (GTDB): domain Bacteria; phylum Bacteroidota; class Bacteroidia; order Bacteroidales; family UBA7332; genus CAXXIC01. The sequence goes on along the minus strand of JAUZOF010000036.1, from coordinate 6,324 downwards.
CCAAAGGCTCATTGGCTGTCTGAATATCCAGTTGCAGATAACGGTAGGTCCGCCATTTTAATGTTGTAAAGGTTTGATTCTGCATTCCGTTGCAAATCAGGCTATCAGTACGTCCTATTATTTTTTTGCCTTCGATATTGTTCCGGTTTAGCTTAGCAAATTGGTCGTTGAACAATCCCTCAGCATACTGCAAAGCAATTCTTGTATTTTTCCCTTTACTGTAGATTAATGTAGGATAAGCATTGGTCAAGAATGTCTGATCCAGGAGGATTGAAACCTTACTGTTTGCCGGAATATTTAAACTGCTCTTCACTGAGGGAAATGCTGCCGGAACGGAGATACCATCAACCCTAGGGGTCTTAACCAATCGCATCACTGTTCTTTCCTGTTGCGGAAGCCCCGACGGTACTAACATCCATGGACTGTAGAACATACTATGAATACCTTTTGGAATTGCCGGAGAAACGTATTGAGCACTCTTCCAGTTTTTGCATTCAAATTCAGGTTTTAGGCATTCATCTGAAGTTAGGTTCATATTAACCAGAATCCCCGGATCGGCGGCAAAATAGCCAACCGGCTTTTGAGCAACGGGTTTGTATGCTGTATCTTTGATACAAAGCCAGTCTTTATTTGTGTTTAGCTCGTATTCTTTTGTGGTATTTCCTTGTAATATAAAAGCTGTAGTGTTAGAGAATTGTGTAATCGCTCTATATTTACCTTCATTCCAAACTGTCGCTAGAACCACATTATTACCGGTTTGTAAATATGGAGCTATATCTACCGTTTCATATTTCCAGTTATTCAGATCGCCACTGGCCGGACCAACAGAAACAAGCACACCATTCACATACAACTTATAATGATTATCGGCTGAAACATGAATAACGTAAGTCAGAGGCTTTTCGGAAAGGGTCAGTACTTTTCGGAAATGATAAACAGCGAAATCATTATCCGATTCTTCAGGATAGGAGACCCAGGTTGCTCTCCAGGTCTTTGTCAATATACTCTGATCGATATTCTGACCCAGTATCAGATTGCCCTGTAAAATGGCAAATAGAATAAATAATAGTTTTTTCATCTCGTATTATTTCAAAAGGTTATTTGATTTGGTTCAGCCAAAGCGTCAATTCATCCAGAATAGCTTTGTTGAATTTATAATAATTACTGTATCCCCAACCGTGATTCCCACTTGGATACACATGCAGTGTGGCGTATACATTGTTTTTTATCAATGCCTCAAAATAATTAATTCCATTGGCAGGTTGCACCACCTGATCATCGGCAGCCAGGACGACAAATGCCGGAGGAGTATCTTTATTGACCTGTTTCTCGTTTGAGAAAAGGTCTTCCAACTTTTTATCAGCATTTTTTCCCAGAAAATTATCATGCGAACCTAAATTGGTATATGTTTTATCCATCGTGATAACAGGATAAAATAGAATCTGAAATTTGGGTCTCAATTCTCTTTTTGTATGTGTCGCGATAGTCGAAGCTAAATGTCCACCAGCCGAAAAACCCATAATTCCAATATCGTCGGAATTAATGTGCCAGCTTTGAGCACTGTCTTTTACTATTTGTAAAGCTGTCTCGGCATCTGCAATCGGAATTCTGTAATTACCTTTAGGCAAACTGTATTTCAGAACTATTGCTGCAATTCCCATATCATTATAAAATCCAGCCCAACGGATTCCTTCATTTCCAAACCCTATCAGGCCATATCCTCCACCAGGACAAATAAGCACGGCGCGGCCTGTTGCTTTTTCTTTTGGTGGGAGAAAAACCTTAATAAATGGGGTGTACGGTCTGTTGATTTGAAAATCCTTCTCAACCGGAGGTGTGTATAGCTCTTTAGTAAGTAGATTCACACAGAAAGATTTTTCCTGAGCAAAAGACAAGTTTGCTATCAGAACAAAAAAAGTTACAATCCAGATTGTTTTAAGTTTGAACATGGTATTTATTGAGTTTTATTATAAAGTCTATTCCGCTTTCATCTCTAGTAATTTAGTTTTGCCATTCAATACCTCCAAACACAACTTTACAGAATCACCTATCGCAGCATCTATATTGTCTTCAGTAACACCGAGTTCTCGAATCAGTTGATTATCAATAAACGTTTTTGCTGTTTGAATTTCTGTAAAAGCTACCATATCGAGCCCGGAATCTACTCCTTTTGCCGCAAAATCCTTCATAATCTTCTTGCCGCTAATCGCATACATAAATGAGGGGATGGTAATCACTTTGCGCCCCTTCATTCCCATGTATTTGTGGAAAATAGCTAACATTTCTTTCCAGGTCATATTATACCAGCCTACCGGATAGCAAGTTCCACCTTTTCCTTTTTCCAATGCACCGGCAACAGTCTGCGCCACCTGACGCACAGTTACCATGGTAGTACCGCCTTTGGTGTACATAGTAAATCCTTTCATACCGCGAATGGCCTCAACAAGAAAAGTCCAGACTGGCTTACGACCCGGCTGGGTTCCAAAGATATAGGGAAGCTCAAGCACCATAACATCCATATCTTTTCCGTTGAATGCTAATGCCGCTTCCTCCTGTAAGATACGGCTTTTGATGTATGGATGTTTTTCAGTCAGCTTCATTTCAGGCCACTGCTTAGCAAAGTGAGCAAAATAGGACCCCATAATGACAGCGCGTTTAATACCAACCTGCTTTCCAATTCTCAAAAGTCGTTCGACAGGAATTACATTGTACTTTTTGTAATGTTCCAAAACCGGAGCCGGAAATTCTACCCGTTCATCAACTCCGGCAGCAAAGACAAATGCATCGCAACCTGACAGTTGAGTCGTAAGTTCCTCTTCACTCATGGTCATGTAGTTGCCAAAAACTATTTCCATTGCAGGTGGAAGCACCGCATCCTGAGGAAGTGGAGGTAAAGCAACCGCACGCACGCTATGCCCACGTCGAATAAGTTCTTCCGCACTTGCTGAACCGAGCAACCCTGTTCCTCCAACTATAAAAACTTTCATGTGTAATTGTTTATTTCTTTATTATAACCAGATATGGTACAGCTATCTGTATCGCATAGATATATTGTACTTTGGCGAACATTTGTACATGCTCATTCCATTGTATTGCTTTTTAATGTTGAAACTGATGATATTTGCAGATGAATTTGTAAATTCCTGAACCAACCTCGACACTTATCCGCTCTCTTTCAGTTCCCATAAATTTGACTCCCTCCATTTCCTGTACCGGTCTACCATTCAGGCGTATGTCATCAAGCGATGCCGCAGGGAGTAATAAGTTTGCCCGGGTATTTACTGGAACAACAACATTCCATATAAACTGACCATTATTTATTACCCAGTCACTTTTTGCCTGCCCGTATGGAGTTTCCGTATATGCAGTAACGGAAGTAAGGTTTCCGGGGATATGGGGCTCCATCCTTAGTTTCTGAAATCCGGGACAACCTTCTGCCGGCTTCAAACCTGCCAAATCGCCGTACATCCAGGCAATTAAATCCCCTAATAACATGACATGGTTCTGTGAGTTCATGGTAGGATCAGCAGTATTGCCATTCCAAAGTTCCCAAACTGTTGTTGCTCCGTTTTTCACCATATATCCCCAGCCCGGATAATCCGTTTGGGTGGCAATTTGCCAGGCAATATCGACGCGTCCCCGCTTGGTAAGTTCACGCATCAGCCACTGACAACCGATAAGTCCGGTACTGATATGACATTTATCTTGATTAATAATCCGGTCAATCATTCGGTTGAAGACCAAATCTTCTTCACCCTTGTCTACCAAGTCGAATGCAAGCGGAAGCAGATTTGCCGTTACTGTATTATTGGCATATTGATGCGTATTTGCATTGAAAAACTTCCGATTAAATGCAGTTCTCACCTGACTGGCTAAAGTCTGACATTCACTGATATCACTGTTATTTCCACTAATTGCCGCAAATGAGTACATCATTTGCAGAAAGTGGTAAAAATAGGCAGTGGAGATTAATTCGCCCGAAGTTTGTCGGGTGGAATCCTGAGAATGAATCAGTTCTGGCGATTCAGGTGGCACACACCAATCTCCAAATCTATCCTTGATAAGGATATTATCTTTCAGGTATTTTCCTTTCATGTACCAAAGCCATTTTTTCATAGAAGGATAATGTTTTACAATAACATCTTTGTTGCCAAACCGGGTCAGAAGCATATTGCCAATCAGCAAATATGTGCCCGGCCAGGTCATGTTATCTTTAAAGGCAGTCCAACCCGGTTCGGGTGCAATGTCAGGAAGCTGCCCGCTGGCACGTTGTGCAAACTGTATGTCATCCAGCCATTTTGCAAAGAGTCGCTGATGATCAAAAGTATAACTCGCGCCTATAGAAGTAGTTGCCCAATCTCCCAGCCAGGGGTCACGTTCGTCGCGTTGTGGACAGTCGATAGGCATTCCTTTGAAATTATTGCGGATAGTGCGACAGGCGTTCCGATAAATTACATTCAACAGGGAATCTGAACACTCAAAAGAACCGATCGTTTTGAATCCATCATAAATGACTTTTCCTTCAAAATTGTCTATTGCGGGAACTCCCGAGTAGCCCATAATTTCAACATATCTGAATCCATGATACACAAAAGTTGGTTGCCATTCTTCCCAATTACCACCCTTCATGATGTATTTATCCGTTTGTTGTGCCCTACGCAGGTTGTCAGTAAATAACGAACCATCAGCTTTCAGCGTTTCTGCAAAACGGAGCGAGATAGTGTCACCCGCTTTGCCATTTGCTTTCAATTTAAGCCATCCGGCCATATTCTGCCCCATGTCCAGGATATACTTACCATTTTGCAAACGGGTAATCGATTTTGGTTTAATAACTTCTTGCACAATCATATTTTCATTCAACTGCGAAGAAATATTATTGCAGGGAGCTGTTACCTGTTCCGCACTCAACCATTGAGAGTCGTTATAACCCGCAACTTGCCAGCCTTTCAATTCCTTACGTGCATCGTATTCTTCCCCATCATACTCATTATTACTCCGAATCGGTCCATCAGTAGTTATTTTCCACGACCGATCACTAATTATAGAAGTTCGATTTCCATCGGCATATTCCACTTCAAGTTGAAACAGCATTTTAGGAAGTTTTTCCTTCGACTGGTTAAAGCCTTGTCGCATATAGAAATAACGTCCATTACCCAAAACCACAGCAATCGCATTTTTGCCTTTTTTCAATGATTCAGTAACATCAAAAGTATTATAGCGAACATCCTTGCTAAAATCGGTTGGCGAAGGAGCTAACTCCTGATTGCCAACTTTTTCCCCATTAATATATAACTCGTACATTCCCAACCCGATAATGTAGATCGTTGCGCGTTTTATTTTTTGAGGAGAAATAAATTCTTTGCGCAGATAACGGGCCGATAACCTGGAATGAGCCGCAATGGTGTCACCTGAAAAAAGTTTTGCCAGTCCAATCCATTCACCTTTCCAATCCGATTTTTCCAGTAATCCCATACTCCATTTCGACACAGAGCTCCATTTCGTTTCCCCTTTATTGGACCAGACTTTCACTTTCCAAAAACATTGCTGTCCGCTTTTTAAAGCCGTTCCATTGTAGGAGATATAAATGGATTGATCAGATTCAACTTTGCCTGAATTCCATAAATCAGCATCACCCATAGCTAGTTTTTCAGGTGAAGTTGCAACCATGATTTGGTAAGCAGTTTGCATAATATTACGACCAGTGCCGTTGATCATCCAACTCAACGAAGGATGTATATTATCGAGCCCAAGAGGGTTTATGCGAGTATCGGTACGCAGATTATTCACTTCAATCCCATAGACTGATATTGTGCAAATAAGCGCAAGTAGAAATAATATTAGTTTTTTCACAAGTAAAAAAGTATTAGATTAATTCTGACTCTGAATTAAATCATCAATCCAGATAAAACATGTATGAAAAAAGGTCCCGTTGTAATCGCTACGTCTAAGCTTTAATTGGCAAAAGATTACCCAAATTGAGTTCTTAGTATCCTAATCAAAACTTATCTACTGTTCATCCTGACTAAAATATCCATCACAATCAACCGCATTTGTCATTGTAGTGATATAGATTCCACAACTTCAACTGTGGTCATTTCATTTTTATGCCACTCGCTTTATATTCATCCTGTAATTTCCCGACTACATGTATTTCATCTTTTTTCTGAAGCAAAAGATGAACGTTAAAGACGAAATACTTGAATGTCAGGGTTACCGAATTGGCGGTTTCGTCTATTTTCTTAAATGGCTTGATATCCTCTGTAGGCCCAACTATAGCCCCTGAGAGTTTGCCATTGATGCGTTTCAGCTCAATTATCATTCGTT
>JAUZOF010000359.1 GCA_030706585.1 Bacteroidota bacterium | reverse complement strand
GGGCGGACAACTTTTTGCGGTTAGACATAGTCCTCTCAAAGGGTTGTCAAGCCGTGATGAAATAAAGGAATGGAGATTTTGTATACAAAGGGTGAAGAGATGCAAGTAACATTCTAAAAACTATGTCGATCCTCCTTCAATAAGATTACTGTCCAGATAAATTACTCGTGGCTCAGAATTTATTGTTGTAAAACCGTCTAATCGTTCAAATAATAATTCGGTAGCTTTTTTGCCAATTTCGAACCCCATTGGTTCTATGGCAGATAATGGCGGATTGTACATGGATCGAAAGGGTTCCTCACAAAATCCAATAACCGAAATATCGTGAGGTACCTTTAGATTCTTTTGAAAAATTGCTTTCATTACTCCCGTCATGGTTAAGTCGCTTATTGCAAAGATGCTGTCGGGGGGATTCTTCATATTCAACAATCTCAAGGTTTCCTGTTCGGTTTCTTCCGGAGTTTCGCAAGAAAGTACCAGTTCTTCATCTACAGGAATGCCTTTTTGCACTAAAGCCGTTTTATAACCCTGCAACCGGTTCTGGCTAATCAAGAGGTTTCTATTTCCAACACAAATAGCAATTCGTTTTCGTCCTGCTTCAAGCAATCGATTTACCGCTTTAAACGAGCCGGTAACATCATCAACCAAAACAGTATCCGCATTCATATCCTTCACAACCCGATCAAAAAAAACGATGGGTAACCCAATGTCAATAATATGCTGAAAATGGTCGAATTTTTTCGTTTCAAGAGAAACAGAGGATAAAATCCCTTCAACATTATTGGCAATCAGTATATTTAGATTTTCAACTTCCCGTTCATACGATTCGTTTGATTGCAGAATTAGCAGGTTATATCCCCGTTTGTGCGCAACTTCTTCAATTCCACGTACGTAGGAAGGAAAAAAGAAGTATGAGATTTGGGGAACAATCAGCCCGACAATTTTACTCTTTCTATTGCGAAACGAAGCTGCAACTGTATTTGGAATATACTTCAGATTTTCAGCAACGCCTCTAACCGCATCTTTGGTCACCTGACTGATATCCGGATGGTTTTTCAAAGCCCTGCTTACTGTCGATTTTGAAATTCCCAGAACTTTTGCTATGTCGCTTATAGTTATCGGATTGTTTTTCATGATGACCTTATTTTTACAGCTTACTTAATCACCGCTTTCTTAATAATGAATGCTTGTCGCTAACAGGCTAACTGCGTTAACGTATTATTCTGTATTGTTTCGTAGTGTGCAAAGATATGAAAAGAATTCATGCAAAACACTCTAACTATAATAGTACACGACTTGTTACCTGCTAATTGATGGCAGAGAAAGCGCAAAAACTAAAGTGGCAATTTATGTCTTGCGTCGCCTCATGGTTAATGATATATAAAGAAAGTTATTGCAACCGGTTGCACAACCGGTTGCGGTTGTATATTAATGAAAAACAGCTATATAGCTATTGTTATGTGCGAATTGATCCTCTATATTTGTCGCATCATTATCCTTTGAAAGAGACAAAAACCTTTTATTAATTCTCAAATTAAATTTATTCCATGAAAAGAACAATTCTATTCTTTGCACTCATTTTAGTGTGTTCCTTCACATTGTTTGCTCAAAAAGGAACACTTAAAGGAACGGTTGTCGACAAAAAAACAAAAGAGAGTTTAGTTGGGGCAACTATCGTCATTAAAGGAACCACTATCGGTACCGTTGTAAACCTTGATGGCAAATTTGAACTTCCCAATGTTGCAGCTGGTAAACAAACAGTTGTTACTTCTTTGGTCGGTTACTCTCCCGTCGAATCCAGTGTAGTTATCGTAGCTAATCAGGCAACAAATCTTGATTTGGCAATGCAGGAAGATCTCATCGGATTGCACGAAGTGGTCGTCACCGGAGTCGTAAACCCCAAATCGGCTTTGGAATCAAGTGTGGCAATTACCAGTTTGAAACCTAAATCGCTTGAAATGCTTGGTGCAATAAATACGGCTGAAGTATTTAAATCAATACCGGGTGTTCATTCCGAATCTACCGGGGGAGAAGGTAATGCAAACATTTCGGTGCGTGGTATTCCTATTTCTACGGGCGGTTCTAAATTTTTACAATTACACGAAGATGGCCTTCCTGTAATGCAATTCGGTGATATCACGTTTGGAAATGCCGACATGTTTCTGCGTACGGATCAAACGCTTGCCAGAATCGAAGCAATCAGGGGAGGTTCTGCCTCTACATTTGCCAGTAATTCACCGGCTGGTATCATTAACTTTATAAGCAAAAACGGAGCGACAGCAGGTGGTACTATTGGCATGACTGCGGGTCTTGATTATAACGAATTCAGGACTGATTTTGATTTCGGAGCTCCAATCGGCAATGGATTTTCATTTAATATCGGTGGTTTTTATCGTCAAGGAGAAGGTCCAAGAGCATGTGGTTTTAATGGAAACATAGGAGGTCAGATTAAAGCCAATATTACTAAACAATTTGAGAACGGATATGTTCGCGTGTATCTTAAACATTTGGATGATAAGGCAATTTCATATATGCCAATGTCACTTACCGCAACAGGCACAGGAACTAATCCAAGTTATAAGTCTATCACAGGATCTGATGTGAAAAATACCACTTACCAGAATTCGGAATTCTTTAATATGTTGGGAATTGATGCGAATGGCAATCCTCGCACAACAAACATATCCGATGGAATGCATCCGGTATCGAATGCTATTGGAACTGAATTTTCTTTCGACATTGGCGAAGGATGGAGAATCGTAAACAAGAATAGATTAGCTCTTACAAGTGGTTCTTTCAGAACATTGTTTCCAACAGGCACAATTGGTTCGGCTGACGTTATTGCAAAGGATATTCTTGGTTCGGCTTATGCGCCGGGATATAAATTTAGCTACGCTAATGGGGTCAATGCCGGAAAAACATTATCATCATCTCAGCTATCAGGTCTAAACGGGAATGGTTTATTACAAGAAATAGCTTCATTTGATGTGGACATTAATAGTTTGAATAATTTTACTAACGATTTCAACCTTTCGAAAAAATTTGACAAGGTAAATCTTACATTGGGATATTACAACGCATATCAGCAAATTGCAATGTATTGGGATTGGCAAGGATATATTACGGATGTGTCGAGCAGTCCTAAATTAGTGAATGTGACCAGTGCTGATGGTTCGTACTATACTGAAAATGGTGTTACAAGTTATGGGCAATGGGGACTGGGTCGTAAATATGATATGATGTATAAAATTAATGCTCCATACGCTAACATCGGAATCAATGTAAATGATAAAATAAACATCGATGCTAGTATACGGTACGATTTTGGGAAGGCTGATGGATATTATCTCAAGAATAAAACGGCTGCAATCGATGTAAATAGTGATGGTGTCATTTCTCCGGTGGAAGCAAAATCTCAGGTTGTTGACAATACACACCCTTATGCGGTCAATTATAATTATGGCTATTTATCATACTCATTAGGAGCTAACTATAAAATTGACAACAATAAAGCTCTTTATGGTAGAGTAAGCAGAGGTGGCAGAGCTAATGCCGATCGCTTATTATATTCGTCCTTTATTACTTCGGAGGGTAAAACAATGTCGGGCTTGGAAGCCGATATGGTAACTCAGATTGAAGGTGGATTTAAATATAACTCTCCTAAATTTGCCCTAATGTTTACTCCTTTTTATTCAAATATTAATGAGCAAAATGCCGATGTAACCGAAAACAAAATTTATCTTATGAAGTTTGAGTCTTATGGTGCAGAATTAGAAGCATCTACTCATTTGAGTAACTTTACTGCTACTGCCGGAGCTGTTTTTACAAAAGCGAAAATACTTGAAAGTCTTGATGCTACAGAAGTTGGTAAAACACCTCGCCGTGTGCCATTAGTAATGTATAATTTCAATCCATCCTATTCGTTCGGAAAAGTGGACATTGGATTGAGCTTTATCGGGACGACGAATGTTTACTCGCAAAACGACAATAAAATTGTATTGCCCGGATATGTGTACGTGAATGCTTTTGCAAGTTACAATATTACAAAAGGCTTAGTGCTTAGTGCAAATGTAAACAACCTGTTCAATACAATGGGCTTAACCGAAGCTGAAAGCACCACTTTTGTCAATAACTCAACAAATTATATGCGTGCACGCTCAATAACAGGAAGAACATCAAAACTGTCATTAACATATAGTTTTTAGGTAAATATATGATGATTTGCGTCGGAGATAGGTAATAGGATGGAAAATAAGGTCTTGTAGTTTTCATTTTTCACCAACGTTTTCTCTACAAAAACATGGGAGAAAAGGTGTAAGGCTAAAATGTGACCATTAATTCATTTCAATTACCTATCTTCGACTGCTTATTGACTCTTCGAAAAAACTAATAGCATTGATTTTATATGATGAACAATGAAAATACGATTTTAGAACTGTCGGTAAGAAATATTCTCAGTCACATCAAATGTCCATTCGATAAATACTATGCTCGCGAATGTGTTACTATTTCAGCGGAACAACATACGGTATTGGCTTGTCTGCGCAAACAAAGCAAGGTAACGCATCACACATTATGTAAATTGACAAACAAAGACAAGCCCAGTATTACCCGTTTGCTCGATAGGTTGGAAATGAAACATCTGGTGCAAAGAGTTGCCGATCCAAATGATAAGCGAAAGAAATATATTCACATCACAAACCAGGGTATTGTGGAGTGTGAAAAGATAAGTCGGATTAGGGAGAGTATAATGCAACATGTGATGCGGAATATTAGTGAAACAGAACTGGTTACATTTAATATTGTTCTGCAAAATATTATGGATAATCTTGCATTGGTATGATATCTGTTGTTGTCACTATCAACT
>JAUZOF010000358.1 GCA_030706585.1 Bacteroidota bacterium | reverse complement strand
CATCTGGTACAAATCCCCTTAACTTTGGAAGATATTTTTTCACAATCTCATTTACCGCTTCATCGTTTTCTGCTGTGATGAAGATCTGGGCATAGCTTGTACGCGGCATTTCCGGAGCGTAAGAGATATTGAAACGGGGTGAACTTGTCCCGATAAAACTGGCAGTCTGTACGACCCGCTTATCCTTTAATAATTCTGCTTCTACCCTTTTAGCCACTTTATCAGTCTCTTCCAGTGAAGTTCCTAAGGGCATCCAGATTTCGGCATTAAACTGTTTGGTTTCGCTCAATGGAAAAAACTCCTGTTCCACTTTTCCGGCAAGGAAAAGAGCGATTACGATCGCCATCACTCCGCCAAGCAATGTCGTTTTCGGCCACCGGAATGCGACTTCCACTCCTTTGTTGAATATTTCCTGCAAATAATCCAACATGGATTTACGCTGCACCTTGCGATCTGCCACCTTATGCTTCAACCCTTTTTTGATAAAAACATAACAGGTATATGGCGTAAACAATAAAGCCACAAGCATAGAAGCGACAAGTGCGACGGCAACGGTAACCGGCAATGCGGCTATAAAGTCCTTGGCAACCCCATTCATAAAGAACGCCAACGGAGCAAACGCAAATACGATGGCCAGGGTAGCCGTAAAGATGGGTAGAGACAACTGTTTAGCAGCCTGCCAGGCAGCTGTCCACGGTGTAATACCCTCATCAAGCTTCTCAATATAGTTATCCACCACCACAATGGCATTGTCCACCACCATACCCAGTACGATGATCAATGCAGCCAGCGTTACCTGGTTGAGTTCAAGCCCCATGATATTGATTATGCCGAAAGTAATCATGATGGAAATTGGTGCGGCTAATGATGCCACGGTAGCCACCCGCATCGGCAATAAGAGCATCACCACTGCAATTACCGCAACTATCGCAATAAGGAATTCCAGCATAAAGTGAGAAATGCTGGCATCCACCACTTCAGGTTGATTTACAATGGTGTCAATCTTCACATCCGAAGGGAAAGAGCTTTGTATCTGTTTCAGCTTATCCTGTACAACCTGGCCAAACTCAACGATGTTGTTTCCCGGCTGCATCTCCACCGAAAGCACCATAGTCTTATCACTGCCTACCCTCACATATGATGAGGTCTCTTCATAGCTTTTATTTACTGTCGCAATATCTTTCAGTCGAACAACAACCCCCACTGGTGTAGTATAGACAATCTGATTGGCTACATCTTCGGCCGTCTTAAACCGGCTGGTGGTATGAACGGGAATCACATTGGCATTCACCGTCAGCTCACCGGAGTATCCGGTCTCATTCTGTGCCTGAAGAATCTTTACGATATTGGACAGATCAATCCCGTACAAACGCATTTTACTGTCATCAATCGTTACGTTAATCTGACGTTTTTGTCCTCCGGTACGATTCAGTTTTGAGACCATAGGTATCACCTTCAGACCGTCTTCCAGCTTATCGAGATATACCTCAAGCTCCTCGTAACTCCTTGTCGGGGAGGATACCGTGATGATCTGAGCCGTCACATCCCCAAAGTTACTGTTCACAATCGGTCCCAATACCCCTTGCGGCAATACCTGACGCATATTCATGTTCAATCCGTGTTGCAAGGTATTCCAGAATTTCTTCCGATCCTTTACATTGGCATTCATCATCACGGTGATAAACACCTGCCCATCTTTGGTTTGTGACTTGGTTTTAAACTTGTCAATCTCTTCAAAGGAAAAAAGATATTGCTCAATCTTGTTTGTCACCTCTTTCTCCATCTGTTGTTCATCGGCTCCCGGATAGAAAGCCATCACCATAGCTACGGGCAAATCAATCTTCGGATTCTCGGCACGGGGCATATTCTTCAGGGAATAGACGCCAACCAGAATTAGTAGCAAAGTGGTAACTAGCGTTACCTGCTTGTACTTCATGGCAGCCTCTATAATATTTATTTTTCGCTTCATCTGTTTTGGATTTGTGAGATATGTAATTTATCGTTTTCAGATCGCTGATTAAAATGACACCGATGCACCATCTTTCAGTCGGGTCTGACCTGCTACCACCACTTTGTCTCCGACTGCCAGTCCGTCTTTTACCAATACGTCATTCGTTCCCATCACATTTCCGGTCGTAATGCGTTTACGGTTCGCTTTGCGATTGTCATTGGCTACAAATACATAGGTAATATCGTCAGCATCGCGCACGATAGCCTTAGCCGGAATGGCGATGGCATCAATCATTTTGTCCGTATTGATTTTAGCTTCGGCAATCATCCCCGGCAACAGTTTTCCGTCCTGATTCCGGATCTGAATCTTTACTGTGTATGTTTTGGACACGGCATCTGCCTGCGGATTAGTGATACTTACCTTCCCGGTAAATGATTCATTAAGTGTAGGGACAAATACCTGTACATTCATTCCCGTCCTGATAGAGCCTACTTCACTTTCCGAAACAGAAACCCGGGCATATACCTGATCGGTCTTCACAATGGTGAAAGCCGGAACTCCCGGAGCGGCGGTACTACCGCATTCGATCATTTTTCCGGTAATAATTCCGGACATGGGCGCTATTAATCTGGAATCTTTGATTCGTTTGGCGCTGATATTCTTATTTGCTTTAGCCTGCGCCAGTTTAGTTTTGATATCGATATAGTCCTTTTCAGGAAGGCTTCCTTTTTTATACAACTCTTCTAATCGACGATACATATCTTCCGCCTGCTCAAGACCGGCATTGGCTATTGTCAATGCATTAGCGTACTCTGTAGCATCAATAGTTGCCAACAGCTGACCTTTAGAAACATGCTGCCCCTCTTGTACCATGATTTTACTGACTGTCCCGGGAACTGCAAAACCGATCTGAGCCGTATTGTCCGGTTCGATCGAGCCAGAGTAAACCAGCTCTTGTTTCTGGGATGTTGCAGTTATCTCCTGCACAGTAACTTTTACAGGATCAGCCTGCTGTACCTTTTCTTCTTTTTTGCTACAAGCACCTAAAGTCAGACTTGCGGCAAGTACACATAAAACGGGATTAATTCTCATATTCGTTGATTTGCTTTTTTGTTGCGTTAGACAAATAGGACTTTATCATTCTTACCATTAAGAATACCAGACGCCGGCAAAAACAACAGGCTACAACAAGCAGATTTATCGCTATTCTACATACAACCTGACGAATCGTGGTATTCATTACTCGCGTGAAATGATTTGTGCAAAGTTGCGCCTAAACTAATAAAGCAATGACATATCAATTGCGGCAAAACTTGTCCGTTTTACGGTTTTCAAAGAAATCAGAGGTGACTTTCAGTTTATCCTGTACTGAAAATGAAGAAATTGGGAAATAATCCGAAAGCAGAATTGCTCCGGCGTGTGAAGTATTTAAGGGTATGAGATTGACACTATCTCAGTGTATCTCCGTATAAATACATATACTGCAACAATCTGTAATCCAATCAACAGACCTGACTTTTTCGGGTCAATTCCAATCGGTAATCTCTGGGACTGAGGCCCGTATGGCGCTTAAAGAACTTACTAAAAAAAGCCGGGGTGCTAAAATTCAGTTCAAATGCAACTTCCGAAACAGATAAGGCTACATTTGCTAAAAGTCGTTTTGCTTCCTGTATGTTAGAGTCATCAATAATTTCTCCCGCGGTTTTTCCGGTTATCTCTTTAATCGTCTCCGAAAGATATTTAGAAGTTATACAAAGCTGTTTGCTATAAAAAGCCAGATTTCTTTCTGCTGCTGAATTTTTCTGAACGAGTCGGATAAACTTTATAACCAGCTCCTCTTTTCGTCCATATTTAAAATTAGTCAGGGTCGCACTATGCGCACCCATATCGGCAATTTCAAACAAGAAAATAGTAAAACAGGCATTCAGGATTTCTTTGCCATAAGTATGTTTTCCGGGCAAGTTCATTCTGCATTGCAAGTCCCGGACAATATCGCTAAAACGTTTTTCCTGCTCATGTGTCAGACGCCACAAAGGATTATACTTTGACGAAAAATACTCCATCATGTCCACATAATTAACCTGTTGATTAAGGTCAGCAAGAAATGTAGCAGTAAAACTCACACCTTCAATCACACAGTCATCACTGATATTGATAATCTGATTGATGCTATTAGGTGTAGTAATAAAAAGCTCTCCCTTTTCTATAACAATCTCCTTAAAATTAATAAGGGAAGTAATATTACCGCTTACGATATGTATGACCGAAAAGAAATCAAAACGGAAACTTTGCTTTAAAATTGAAAAGTCAAAATCAGTCTCGATCTTAAAATCCACAACAAATGCCGAGAAGTCAGGCAAAACATGTGCATCGTCTATCGATGAGACTTGTAGGGTGGAATGCCGCAGTATATGTAGTTTTTTATTCAATGGTAATTCTTGCTTTGATGGTTATTTACTGCCCCTTTGATATTTGAGGCAGCAATTATAAAACATTTTTCCGACATAAAATCAATAATGCGAGTCTTTATCTGAATCTCAATCTTTACTAAAACAAACTCATTACATCTCTATTCTCTTAAGACTGATATAAATTTAGAGCAATCACTCTGTTCGGCTCCTCCGACTCGTCTCAATAATAGACAATACCTACAAAAACATCCTACTAAAATGCAAAATGAGAATTTAAAATCCATCAAAACAGCAGTTATACACTACACAAGCTAAGGTAATCCGACGAGCATCCCGGTAGCTTAATGGGGCATCTTGCAGTTTCGATAGATACTTCCAAGGCTTTGTAACTGGATGGATAATAAGCTGGCTTTTAGTCTATGAAAAGAGTGAGAATTAGCAAATTTGCAGATTGGGAAATTAGCAGATTGGAAGATTATCGTCTTTGTTTGCCCCCCCCTTAATTATCTTCATTAAT
>JAUZOF010000357.1 GCA_030706585.1 Bacteroidota bacterium | reverse complement strand
TGACCAGCTGGCCGGTCTGAATGGTTTTGCGGCCCACCCACCCGTCGTAAGGAGCGGTGATAACAGTATAAGTGATATATAGGGACGCATTTCGGAGCGAAGCCTGCTTCTGCTCGATGTTTGATTCAATGGGCTTAATCTTGGTAAATTCCTCCTGGGTAGAAAGGTCTGCCGACTTTTGCTCATCCTGAATGGCTTTGTACTCGGCAACAGCTACCTCGTAGGTTGCCTTTGCTGCCTCGAATTGCTGGTTGGTTGCCGCATCTTCATTGAGCAGGTTTTTGAAGCGTTTGTAGTTGGCCTCACTTTGCCAAACTTTGGCTTTAGCTGCTTCGAGACGCGCCTTTTGCACGTTGATGCGGTTCCGGGCGTTGCTGACTGATTTTTCACTTACCGCAATCTGGTTTTGCATGACGTGCAGGTCGGATTCCGCCATCTGAAGTTTGTTGGCGTACTCACGACTATCGAGCACTACCAACGTATCGCCTTTGTGTACGTATTGGTTTTCCTCGAAACGTATCTCCTGAATGTATCCCGATACGCGACTGGCAACCGGGGTCACATATTGATCCACCTGAGCATTGTTGGTAGTGGTATATTTCGAAGCAAAGAGGTAATATTTCACGGCAATGCCAACGCCTGCCAGAATCAGTATCCAGGCAAACACAACTAAAGCGGTATTGAATCTTGATGGAGTGGATTTTTTAGTCATAGATATGTTGTTTTGAAAAAGAAGTTCTTTGGGATAAACCTAACAGGTTTTTAAAACCTGTTAGGTTTGGGTATTTTTAGCTGATAAAATTATTTGTTGCAGGCTGTTTTCTACTCCCCTTCGGGGAGGCTGGGTGGGGTCTTACAGCTTCCCTAAGATATACTGTAACTGGAAATACTTCAGCTGCTTGTCAATCCTGTTTGTAATCAGGTTTGACTCGGCTTCCAGATATGCATTGTCGGCATCAATCAGTTCGGTAATCAGGCTCAGGTTTTCGCTGTATTTCTGACGTACTGTGCGGTAGTTCTCCTTCGCCTGTTCGATAGCCTCCTGCGAAATGCGGATGCGCTCGTCAGCCTCAATCAGTTTTTGCCGGGCCGTAAAGAGCGCGTGATTCACTATCTCTCCGGTTTGCTCAATTTCCAGGACTTTTTGGTCTGTTGCTAATTTCGTCGCCCGGCTTTTCGAACGATTTTTATACAGCTCGCTGATGGAATATTTCATGCTCAGCCCAATCATCCCGATTCGGTAGAAGTAGGGCTGCGGCGGGTAGAATTTGTAGTTCGGATTCATCAATCCGTAGTTTCCAATCAGGGCAAGTTGCGGGAGAAGAGCGCTTCGTACCAGTTGTTGGTCTGTCTTTTGCAGCTCATAGCCGGTTTTGGCCATCAGCAGTTCGTCGTTCTGAGTCAATGCAGCATTGGACTCCGGTACTTCCGCATCTTTGTAGTATTCGTTGATACTTTCCGGGTCAATATGCAGAGTAGCTTGTTCGTCCATGGAGAGAAGCGTCAACAATTGATGCTCGCCGATAATGATATCGTTTTGTACACCGGTCAGCATTAGCCTGTGGTTGGAAAGTTGCAATTTCGTTCGCAGCACTTCGTTGCGGGTACTGGCGCCGTTGCGGCGCATCGCTTCCACCTGTCGGATGATGAGGCTATCTTCTTTCATTTTATCCGTAATCAGCTTCTCTTGCTGCATCAGGTGGCAAACGTGCAGAAACGCTGTGGCAATGTCCAGCTTCAGTATGCGTTGGGTACGTTGCGCTTTAAGCTCCGACAGTTGTGTGCCTATTCTGGATTTACGGGATTCGGCATTGAGCCTGCCACCACTGTATAAGGGTAGCGAAGCATCCACGTTAAACTCGTACACATTCTTGGTGGGGACGTAAGTGGTAGGCGATTCAAAGAGACCATCCTCGTATTGATACAAGTGGGTCAGTCTTTTATAATTGGCACCGAAACTGATTTCCGGCAATTTGTGATTAAAAATCTCTTTCTCCCTTTCTTTGGAGATTTCGGTTTCTGTCATGCTGTTTTGCAGTTCTTTGTTGTTCCGGATTCCCGTTTCGATGGCCTGCCTGAGTGTCATTTTATCAAAATGGGAGGGGGAATTCTGCGCTTTTACAATCCATACACAACAAAATGAAAATGCTAAAAGTAATTTGGGTCGAATTTTATTCATACGTAAATAATATATACAATGAAAACGGGTAAGGTAAAAGTCAGAAAGTGATGTCAGAGAGCAAATTCCAGAGATATACATTTGATTAGCCCCGTTGAGATTTAATCCGAAAATATCCATATGCCACGGATTCACACCCGCAATAACTTTTAATATGCCCTTTATGATCGCCGGGTTATATTTGCTTTAAAACCTACCGTATTGAAAACCTGATTAAACGGCTTATTGTAATGCCTGTTTGATGATGCAAAATTACAGCCCGTCAGAGCTTGCTACATTTATATAATCAGCCATATATTTGCTCATTTTCGCCAAATAGGTAGTTTTTGACTACTTTTGAGGTCTGAATATCTTATCCGATGAAGCAGTTTAGTCCATTAATCAACGACCCGAACGTTTTTGCCTTTGTAGATAATGTCTATGTGAAGGAGTTTGGCTATGAAATGCATAGCCATGACAAGGGGCAATTTATTTACGCGGAAGGAGGGATTGTCCATATCTACGGAGAAGACAAACATTGGTATCTGCCTGCCCGCAACTACATGTGGATACCAGCCGGAATGCCGCACAGCATTGTACACCAGAGTGTTTCGATGAGCATTTTCAACTTTTACTTCACCATAGAGGAGGGGGACGACGATTTTTACCGGCATCCTAATATCTATATGGTCAATGATATGCT
Source organism: Bacteroidota bacterium (assembly GCA_030706585.1). Classification (GTDB taxonomy): domain Bacteria; phylum Bacteroidota; class Bacteroidia; order Bacteroidales; family UBA7332; genus CAXXIC01. The sequence continues at coordinate 2,039 of JAUZOF010000357.1, read as the reverse complement.
CCGGTCGATGGTGCATTACACGCGGGAGTGGAATGGTCCGGTAACAGAGGAACATCCTTCGCGATTGGCTTTTCTCAAGGCCATCAAGGCGATTTTGCCAGAGATGGACCTTACCATCACGACCTATCCGGTAAGCTATCCTTACCCGAAGGACGAGGGGTTGAAGAAGATTGCCGAATTTCTGAGCAAACATGTGGAGACCTCTTTTGCATTTGACGATATCGCACGCCGGTTTGGCTACAGCAGTCGCACGCTTTCCCGCCTTTTTAAGGAGGATATCGGCTTCAGTTACGTGCGGTTTGTTCGGGCTATCCGGATGACCCGTGCCCTGGAACTGATGGCGGAGAATAAACTTTCGGTTTCGGAGATTGCCATGGCGGTAGGTTATACCAGTCTTTCTGCTTTTAGCAACATTTTCGAGCGGGTAGTGGGAGTGAGGCCGTCTGAGTTTATGGCGAGGGCATCGGGGGGCTGATATAGGAAAAATATCAGTCACGAAGAACTAACTATAAGCTCTGACGTAGCGACTATCTTAGACGAAAGGCCATCTATTATCCAAGGTGAAGTCACTATTGGCATTTTTCAACTAACTATCTTCTTCTAAAGGACGACTATCTTATGCGGTAAAGTAACTATCTTTTGCGAAGAACCAACTATCGACCAAAGTGAAGTAGCTATCTTCTATGTTTTAACATCGATAGGCACAGATAGGACAACTATCTCTTGTAAAACAATATCTATGAGCCGTGATGGAGTATTTATCATACAAAGTAATACAACTATCTTCTATAATTTAACGTCTATATGCAAAGGTGAAGCAACTATAGACCACGGTGAGGTAACTATCTCTTCGAATTAACAACTATAAGTATAAACGGGATAACTATCTTCTCCATTAAATGCACGGATTGATCACGATAACTATGCGGAAAATAAAAAAAAGGCTTCTCACCGGAATGAGAAGCCCCAAAGGGTCATTTCTGTAGAAGGGTTTTCTAATATGCTCTTAGATTCAGAGCCTGAGAAGGGTTAAGGGAGGATTAAGCATTATCCGAAGGGGAAGAGTTGGTGTCGGAAGAGTTATTTCCGCTGGTTCTGCTGACTTTATCGGCAATCTTACTAAATGTAAACTGCTCTTTTTTAGTGGAATCATTTGCATAATGCTTTGACGCAATCTTACAGATGGAGATAACTTCGTCATAAAGAGCATTGAAAATGTTTGCCGTCTCTTGTGTAATCTCTTTGCTGACCGTTTTCTGGTTTTCCTGATGGGAACTAGCGGCAAACGAAACGTCGGCATAACCGATAATACGGTCAATGAGGGCAACGTTCATTCCTTTGGCGGTGATTTTTGTGCGAAGGGTATCGGACATGTTTTGTTTGAAACTAAGGAGCAACTCAACCACCGACTCCTGGCTTCCTTTTTGTACCTGAGACAGGTTTTTGTCAAATCCCAATGTCTTGAACACTTCGCTAATAACGGCAGGCTCTTTTTTGAAGTCTTCCTCGACCTGCACTTTGAAGAATGCCAGGTCTTTCTTTGCCGGTTTAACGATGCTTTTCAGCTCTTCACTGGCTGCGCGTTGGTCTTTCTTCGCATCCACTCCCACCTGAGTAGCTACGATTGCTTCGATGCGGGCCAGCAAATCATCAGCATAATCGGAAGTCCATGTTGAGCGTAAAGTCCCCAAATTTCCGATGTTTGCCTTAAAGCTAACCGCAACACTTTGACATGCTGTCAGCATGACAATGTCCTTGTAACTGTAATTTCTTAAGTTCGACATGTTGTGAAATTTTTAATGGTTTAAAACTACATGAAATAATTCACTGAGAATTTCCGAAGCGATATTTAAAACGATATATCCTTTAAATATCGCTTCTGGATTTACAAATATAGAAAAATAATTTACATGTAGTTTGGTTGAAAATATTTTTATTCTCAAAATATAGACTGCATTTGATATGATTGAGTTAATAATATTATTGGAAAAGGTTGGTGAAGTCCAAGGGATTTGCTAGGTTTGTAATATAAAAAAATA
>JAUZOF010000356.1 GCA_030706585.1 Bacteroidota bacterium | reverse complement strand
TTACTTCATTAGCCGCTACTTTTGCATTGGTTTTTCATAGGATATTGGATTAGAAAAAGGGTGGATTTCTATCCGGCCCTTTTATTTTTTGTAAGCCTCACAAACTGTAATCCATTGCCGGGAAGTATTTGCTGGCATGGATGCAGACTTTGCTTATTGACTTATAATTCTGCCATCTTCCATCTCAATAATTCTTTGGGTTCTTTCGGCAAAACCTGTATCATGGGTTACCACCAGGAAGGTTTGATGAAACTTCAGGACGAACTGATTGCTAAGTCAGGCGCTGAAGCCAAAGCCAATCCGTTCAAATTCACCGAAGAGCAACGTGCGGCTTACACTACCGTCGGTGGTACTCCTTTCCTGGATAACGACTACACCGTATTCGGCGAAGTGGTGGAAGGACTTGACATCGTGGAAAAAATCCAGAACGTAAAAACCGGTTCAGGTGACCGTCCGGTGGAAGACGTGAAGATGAAGATTACCGTGATTACAAAATAAAGGAGACCTCCCCAACCCCTCCGAAGGAGGGGCTTTCAATACCACAACTCATTATTTCTGCAAATAATTAATATACCCACCTTATAAGTCCCCCTTCGGGGGATTTAGGGGGTCGCCCTCTCTTATGATAGAAATCAACAGACACACGCTCGATAACGGACTGCAACTGCTGCACTCAAAAGACGACAGTACGCAAATGGTTGCTTTGAACCTGATTTACAATGTCGGTTCGAAAGACGAGGATCCGGAAAAGACCGGCTTTGCGCACCTTTTCGAACACCTGATGTTTGGCGGCAGCGTCAATATTCCTGACTTTGACAGCCCGCTGCAGGATGCCGGTGGCGAGAACAACGCATGGACCAGTAACGACTGCACAAACTACTACGAAGTGGTGCCGAAACAAAACGTGGAGTTGGCCTTTTGGCTGGAATCAGACCGGATGCTGAGCCTCGACTTTTCTCAGAAAAGCCTCGATGTGCAGAAGAGTGTGGTCATCGAAGAGTTCAAACAACGCAACCTCAACCAGCCTTACGGTGACATCTCGCTTTTGATCCGCCCGTTAGCTTACCAGGCTCACCCCTACCGTTGGTCCACCATCGGGAAGGAGATTTCGCATATCGAGAAGGCTACCCTGGAGGATGTGAAGGAGTTCTTCTTCTCCTATTACGCTCCCAACAACGCAATTCTTTCCGTGACGGGAAACATCGAATGGGAAGAGGCAAAGGCATTGACAGAAAAATGGTTCGGCACAATTGAGCGTCGAAACGTTCCCGTGCGCAACCTGCCGAAGGAACCGGAACAGACCGAACCGCGTTTCCTCGAAGTGACGCGTAACGTTCCGCTCGATTCCATCACCAAAGCCTACCACATGCCTGCCCGCACTTCGCCCGACTACCATGCCTGCGACCTGCTTTCAGATATTCTGGCCAGCGGACGTTCTGCTCGCCTGTTCCAGCGGTTGGTCATGGAGAAAAAGCTATTTACCGAGGTAAATGCCCACATCACGGGAGATATTGAGGAAGGGCTCTTCTTTGTAACGGGAAAACCCGCTCCGGGAATCTCAATCGAAGAGGCTGACAAGGCGTTGATAGATGAGCTTGAAGTTCTGAAAACGGAACTGATTGGTGAATACGAGGTGCAAAAGGTGATCAACAAGTTTGAATCACAAGACCTGTTCGCAAATATCCACTACCTCAACAAAGCAACCAACCTCGCCTATTATGAGCTCTTCGGCAAAGCGGAAGATATCAATACCGAGGTACTGAAGTACCAGGCCATCACGCCCTATAAGCTGAAAGAGACAGCCTGCAAAATCTTCCGACCGGAGAATTGCTCCACTCTCTATTACAGGGCAGAGAAATAGGTTGTTTGTATCACAAAAGACAACAGAGTTATTACACAGAGAGCCACAGAGATTTATTATTTCTCTGTGGCTCTCTATATTTACGATAAATAAAACAAATTCGATGCTAATCAAACAAAGAAGGGTCAGAAAAAATTCTGTTGTCCGGTTGGGTTCCGTTATAAAAACAACAGACGGCATTCATTACACAAACTTCACATTTGGGATTGGTCGGACGGCAGACTTCACGTCCCAAAAAAGAGATTGCCATACCAATCTCTCCCCACCGTTCTTTTGAAATGAGGCGCATTAATTGCTGCTCTACCTTTTCAGGTTGACGACCTTCAGCAATACCGATTCTCGGGGCAACACGCAATACATGTAAATCGACAATTATTCCTTCGGCTGGACGCCCGGCTTCTCGAAGAATCACATTTGCCGACTTCCGGCCTATTCCGGGTAACTTAACCAGTGACGGGAGGTCTAATGGCAGATTCTCTAGTGCTTTTACTATTGTCGCAATCTTAGTCAGCCATATACACTTGTTCCCGAAGTTGCGAACCGAATTCAGGTAACGGTGCAAATCTTCCGGTGAGGCGAGGGACAGAGTTTCAAACGTAGGGTATGCTTCAAAAAAGATGGCGCCAATTGGTTGATGTGTTTATCCGAATCTTGAGCGGATAACACGACCATCACGACCAGTTGATAGAGATTATAGTAATCAAGCGGATGCTTTCGTGATTGGTATAAAGACATAAGTTTTTCTAGTGATTCCGACAAATTTTGATTCATAACTTTGGTAATAAGGTGTGATTTAAATAATGCCTTTCTCATCCGATATGTTCATCACATTGGCATATTTAAGCTAAGAGGAAAAATCGCCCCATACATTTGTCCACATTTTTTACACTTATCAATATAACAACACAAAGAGAAGAAAAACTCAGAAATATCCCAATTCAACACCTTTATCTTTTTATTGCATTTTCGCTATCAAAAGCACTGTAAATCAGAGATACAGAAAACATTTTCCCGAAATACACCCAATTTACCATCAAAATGAAACACGAAAAAGAATTGTAGTACAAAAATGTTTACATACTTTTGTACTACAAAATACACACATTGAAAATTATTTACACAAAAGCCTCAACGATCAAAGAAGTAGCCTCTCATTTATTCAAATAATTAATCACAAATCATTTTAAGCAGAAAGTTATGAAAAAAGTTTTACTGATTGCGGTATGTTTATTCACAGTTCTAATCATCAATGCCCAGAATAGCAAACCCAAAGAGTACACAACCCCTCAATTCTCTCTCGGATTAGGCTCCGGAATAAATAATTACACATCGGCTCTGGGACTTTCCGGTAACCTTAAGGTAGCTGAAAAATTCTTTTTACAAGGTGGAGTTGGAGTAGGTGCCTGGGGTAGCAAATATTCTGTCGGTATCAGATACGACCTTCATCAAGGTAGCGGATGGTCTTATGGCTTTGGATACTCTCAATGTTCGGGAGCTAAAAACATGGACCTGACTTTTAACAACAATGGTACAACGGAAACTTACAAACTTGATTTACTGGAAGCAAGCACAATCAACCTGAAAGCGACACGCAACTGGATGGTTGGAAAATCAACCATGCTCTATATTGACCTTGGTTATGCCGTGCCTTTACAAAGCGAACCATGGCATGTTACAAGCGGACCAAGCATGTCTGACCTGGGAAAAACAACCCTAAACCTCATGTCTCCCGGAGGAATAATAGTAGGAACGGGCATTACATTCGGCCTATAATAACAACTAAAACAAAAAACGATTCTTTCACCAAGAATCGTTTTTGTTTTTATATTCATACTGAAAAAGCTCTCTGTGTTTAGTCTTGTAAAAGTTGAGCTTCTTACTTTCCCCCTACTCTCCCGCCAGCTTCTCCATCGACTGCCAAAGCTTATCCTCCGGTACAGGGGCTGTTATATCTATCAATTCCTTTGAAACCGGATGAATAAAATTCAACCGCCGCGCATGTAGGCTGATGCCCCCATCGGGATTGGAACGTTCGGCTCCATACTTAAGATCCCCCTTAATAGGACAACCCAGTTTGGCGAGCTGGCAACGGATTTGGTGGTGGCGGCCGGTCTTCAGGTCTATTTCCAGTAGGAAATAGTTATCCGAACGGGCAATCACCTTATAGTGTAGGATGGCTTTCTTCGAATCTTTTTTCTCCGTATCGTAAGCGACGGATTTGTTCTGTTTCTCGTTGCGCACAAGATAGTGCGAGATAACAGCTTCGGTTTCTTTGGGGCAATTCTTTACAATCGCCCAGTAGGTTTTCTTCACCTCATGAGTCTTAAACATCTCATTGAGACGAGTCAGTGATTTGCTAGTCTTGGCAAAAAGCACCAGTCCACTCGTAGGACGGTCCAGACGGTGTGTCACACCGCAAAAAACATTGCCGGGTTTGTTGTATTTTTCCTTCAACCACTCTTTCACAATTTCAGAGAGCGGTTTATCTCCGGTCTTGTCGCCCTGGACAATTTCGGAACAGGTTTTATTGACCACAATTACGTGGTTGTCTTCGTAAACAACTTGCATGAGCTGTTTCTTTATGGGTTGATTGGGTTATTTGAAAGAAAAGCCGAACCCTGCATAGGATCCGACTTTTTTATGTAATGCTTTAGTAAAACACAGATTACATGTACATACCGCCGCAACAGTGGATAGTCTGGCCGGTAACGTAAGATGACATATCTGAAGCAAGGAACAAACAAACGTTTGCCACATCTTCAGGAGTACCGCCACGACGTACAGGAATGCTGGCTTCCCACTGTTTGCGAACTTCTTCTGACAACTGGTGAGTCATATCGGTGATGATAAAGCCAGGAGCGATAGCGTTGGCTCGTACACCGCGAGAACCCAATTCTTTAGCAGTTGACTGAGCCAAACCAATCATACCCGCTTTAGAAGCTGAGTAGTTAGCCTGACCAGCGTTACCGTGAACACCTACTACAGAGCTCATGTTGATGATGCTACCTGTTTTTTGTTTCATCATGATTGGAGTACAAGCGTGGATGAAGTTGAATGCAGACTTCAGGTTCACGTTGATTACCA
>JAUZOF010000355.1 GCA_030706585.1 Bacteroidota bacterium | reverse complement strand
TCCCATGTCTTTCGCCTGTTCATAAAACTCGTCGAATCCTTTTCCAAAGGCGCGGATGTTGATATAGTAGAGCGAGACATCTGCCATCGGCAGTGCACCCATCAGGAGTTGTGCCTGTTTGGTGGAATACATGCAGCATACCTGCGAGCAGATAGGGTTGCCCACGGTATGGTCACGCGAACCGGTACAGAAAATATAGGCGATCTTATCGGGAACTTTACCGTCGGAAGGCCGCAGGATGTTGTTGAACGGACGGGTAGGAGCCAACTGACGTTCCATCTGCATGGAAGTGATCACGTTTTTGTAGCGTCCGAAGCCGTAGCGTTCGATTTGAATGGGATCGAACAGTTTGAAACCGGTAGAAACGATCACAGACTTGGCCGTAATTTTCAGTTGTTCTTCCGTTTGACTGAAATCGATGCAATTGGACGGACAGGCCTTTTCGCAGGCACCGCACAGCAGACAGTTGTTGATGTCGATCAAGGCAACCCGCGGATTGGCAATGGTGAAGGGAATATAAACCGCTTTCCGCGCCGTCAGGTTGAACTGGAACTGGTCATTGACAATCGCCGGACACGCCTTTTCGCACTCCTGACATCCGGTGCAATCCTTTTCCACCACGTAGCGGGGCTTCTTTTTGAGCGTTACCGAAAAACGGTTTTTGCTGTCACGCACAATTTCTTCCACCTCGGTGAGTGTGAGTATGGTAATATTGGGATGACGAGCCGTTTCCGACACTTTTGGAGTGGTGATACAGGCGGCACAGTCGAGCGTGGGGAATACTTTGCTGAGCAAAATCATTTTGCCCCCAATGGAAGGTTCTTTCTCCACCAGCAACACCCGGTAGCCCATGTCGGCCAGTTTGAGAGCCGATTCTTCGCCGGCAATGCCCGCGCCGATTACCAGTACGTCGTACAATGATTCGTTAATACAGGTTTCCTGCTGAGTTTCCATTTTTTAGTTCTCTTTTTGAGATAAATCTTTCATAAACGAGGTGATATGCTTAACAAAAGGCTCTGCGCAAACCGAGCAGATGGCCGCCATCTTCAGTTGCGAAGGCTTCAGCCCTTTCTCTTTCATCAAACGGTGGGTGGTTGCTACCACTTCGGCAGTGCGGTCGGAACACGATTCGCCGTACGAACAATCGCTTCCGTCGGCAGCAATGAATACGCCGTCGAAGCCTTTTTCGTAAGCGTGCATAATCCAGCGGGGCTTGATGCAGCTCGAGCAGGGAACGCTGATTGTGTAGACCGTGTAGGGATAGTGCTTTTTCAACAATCCCGCGAGGTCAATCGCGGGATCGGAGATTTTTTCGGTCGAGAAGACCAAAATTTTTGGCATAGCGACTTATTTTTTGAGGAAAAGACGATAGATTCCATCTTCGTCGATGGAGCCGAGGTATTCGAATTCTTGTTTTCTGCACCATTTAGGGATGTCGCTTTTGGTCCCTTCGTCCGACGATAGGATTTCCATGATTTGACCTTCGTCTACGTCGCCAATGGCTTTTTTTGCTGCGAGCAACGGACCGGGACATGCCATACTACGTGCATCAACTACTTTATCGCTTTTCAGTGCTTTTAATTCTTCTGTTGTCATAATTGTTTGTTGTTAAATGTATTGGTTTATATATATGAGACCTCACCTCCTAACCTCCTCTCCCAAGGAGAGGAGGAACACGTCCGTGGAAAATAGAAATGTTACTCGTGTAGCCGCCTTATCCCCCTCTCTCTGGGAGAGGGGCTAGGGGAGAGGTCAAAATCAAGATCTTAGAGTTAGATGAATAATTGAATTTTGCTTTCGTCAGCATCGGAAAGATAGGTTCCCACGCCTACATACGAAAGGTTCGGGTAGTCGATCATCTCCTCTTTCTTGAAGCCCATGAGATTCATGCTCATTTCGCAGATGCAGATTTCTACCTCCAGTTCGGCAGCTGTGGCAATCATCTCTTCGAGCGAGGCCACATTTTTCTTTTTCATCAGGTCTTTGAGCATTGCTGTGCCCATGCCGCCCATGTTGAGTTTGGAGAGTTTCAGTTTGGTGCTGCCTTTAGGCAACATGAATCCGAACATCTTCGACATGAAATCTTTACCCTTAGGTGATTTATTCTTGTCGCGCAACATTGCCGTCCCCCAGAAGGTAAAGAACATTTTTACTTCCATGTCCATTGCCCGCGCGCCGGTGGCAATGATCATTGCCGCAAGCACTTTATCCAGATCGCCGGAAAAGACGATAATGGAAAGTTGATCATTCGGTTGATTTTTTTGCAGTTTTTTCAGTTGAGCTTCGAGTAGCTGAATCTGAGCTTCCAATTCGTTTGCCATGATGAATTATTTTTTGGTTTGAATTATTATAGTCTCACTTTCATGCACATAGCGATTTCTTGATTTACAGAATTATTTCCTGAATCACGGATACAAATTTATATTATAAAAAAATCACCCTCAAACAATCCAATGTGAGGTTTTATACCGATATTTGTGATATAAATCACATACGTATCACTTTTATTTGTAAACATGTCTCAAAAACTTTGTAGCGAATGCATTTTGCACACTGATAGTGAAATTTGTCTTAGAAATGAGGGCTTGGAATCGCTTCATAATCATTGTTCTAAAGTGAAATTCAACCCCGGAGAGACCATTTTTAAGGAGAATGCCATTAATGCCGGAGTGGTTTATCTGAAATCCGGATTGGTAAAAATACACACCTGCACACTGGCCAAAGACCGTATTCTGCGTTTGACAAAAGCGCCATCCTATCTGTGTTTGCCCAGTTCGCTCGGAGCGTCTGTCAATCAGTTTACAGCTACTGCGCTTGAACCAACCGAGGCTTGTTTTATAGAACTTGCCACGTTCAAACAGTTGATTGTGGAAAACGGTGATTTTGCTTATCAAATCATCACGGCTTTGAGTCAACGCGAGATGAATAACTTCCACGTGTCGCTCAATCTGGGACAAAAGCAGGCAAACGGACGCGTGGCCGATGCGCTGCTTCATCTGGCCAATGATATTTATGAAAATCATTCGTTTGTGATCCCGTTCTCCCGTCAGGAATTGGGCGACTGGATCGGAGTAACAAGAGAAAGCATCAGCCGCATACTGGCCGAATTCAATGCAACAGGCATTATTCGTCAGGAAGGACGTGAGATTTCCATTCTCAACAAAGAATTACTGGAGCAGATTAGTGAAAAAGGATAATTACAAGCTTTTAAACGGAGAGAGGGTTTAGCTTCAAACTAAACCCTCTCTCCGTTTTCGGTTCCTATTTCCCCTTTTTTAGGAAATATTCCAACGGACAAAAGCCTGTGAAGGACGATTGCAATAGGTTGAAACCGACAAAGCCGCCCAACCATAACCATTTCAACGAAACGGTAAGCGACAAAACAATGCTCGTTAGGATAAGTGTGCCGGCCACGGCGCGTATAATTTTTTCTGTCATAATTACTTTTCTGTTAATTGGCTTTTACGGCCAGATTGTTTAGGATATTGTTTAATACTGAATTGAAAATCAGCAACTGATTGCTATCGATATCTTCCATCGCACTTTTTATCAGGTCGTCCGTGATGTGGCTGACTTTTTCAAATTCCCGGATTCCCAGTTCGGTAATCGAGATATTTTTAATTCGCTTGTCGGTAACGTCGGCTTCCCTTTTTACCAACGATTTGGCCTCCAGTTTATCCAATAAGCGGGTCACAGATGGTTTGTCCCTGCGGGTAAGTTCACAAAGCCGTTTTTGAGACATGGGCTTGCCTTTCCGTAGAAAGCCCAGTACCTGAAACTGTTCGGAAGAGATTCTAATCTTCCGGAGTGACGCTGTTTTGTTGAAAGGACTTTTGAGGTTGTTGCATAAATTGTTGGATAGTAATCCTTTTATCCTGTACAAGTCTTTTTCTTGTATCATTTTCAATCAAATTATTGGTTCAACGACTCACTGCCGTTTGATTTTCAACAGGCATAACAAATGCGTGCAACGGCATCCTTCCCGGCTGGTCGGCATTTCTGCGGTCAAGTGCTTCGACTGCATTTTTAGCATTCAGGTCATCTGTAAAGCAGAAAAAAAGAGCTGAGGCGAACTCCGCATTATGGTTGCCAAACCAGTTGTCGAGCAGGTTGGGCTGCCCTTTATTGCGTTTGTAGCCAGTTGTTTCGTTTACACTGAAAATATTGATTCCTACACTTTGCAATAGTTTGGAAACTGTATGGCGGTCTGCCTCGAGGCAGGTTACGATAAGTAACTTCATAAGAGTAGTTTTTATGGTTTAAGCTTGCGCTTCGGGATATTTCTTTCTCATCATTTTGAAATAGAGCAACGGAACAACGATCAGTGTGAGCAATGTCGAGGTGATGGTTCCTCCCATCAGCGAGATGGCCAAACCCTGGAAAATAGGGTCGAACAGAATCACCACGGCACCCAGCGCCACGGCACCGGCAGTCAGCAAAATGGGCGTGGTACGCACAGCACCGGCTTCGATAATCGATTGCTTGAGCGGGATGACATCCTTCAGCCGGATGTTGATAAAGTCAATCAGTAGCACCGAGTTACGCACCATCACTCCAGCCAGCGCAATAAAACCGATCATAGAGGTTGCGCTGAAAAACGTTCCCATCAACCAGTGGCCGATAACGATTCCAATGAGCGATAACGGGATGGCCGCCAGCATCACAAAGGGCACGGTAAAATTCTGAAACCATCCCACAATCAGGATGTAGATAATGACCAGCACCACCATAAAGGCGATCCCCAAATCACGGAACACTTCGTAGGTAATCTGCCACTCTCCGTCCCATTTCAGGGAGTAGTTGTTTTCCAGTTCGGGTTGTTTGCTGTACTCTTCGTTGAGCGAATAACCGGCAGGCAGTTTGACCTCTTTCAGTCGATCCGATATTTTGTTCATGGCATAGAACGGACTCTCGAGTTTTCCAGCCATATCGCCGGTGACGTAGACTACCCGTTTCTGGTTTTTG
>JAUZOF010000354.1 GCA_030706585.1 Bacteroidota bacterium | reverse complement strand
GTAATGTCTTTCGGAGATGCAGTAAAAGACACCGCATCGGGTTCAGTAATAGAGATAGATGTATGATCCGGACTCCCACTCCATGAGGTGGAACAACTTTTAGCATCGCTTATTTCCACACGGTAGTTTCCTGCCGGTAATCCCGAAAAGGTTTTATCCGAAGGAAGGTCTCCTGCCTTATACTGAGCTCCGTCTTTAAAAAGCACGTAAGTATAACCTCCGTTGCCACCCGATACCTCTACGCTGATAGCTCCAGTAGAACCACCTTTGCAAGTATTGTCGGTATGACCGGAAATGGAGGCGGTCACAGCAATAGCATCTGCTATAGTGATGGTTTGGCTGGATGATGGGCAGTTATTGTAGTCGGTTACAGCGACAGTATGATCTCCGGGAGCTAATCCTTTAATGGTTGCAATGGCACTTTGATTGGCTAATGTTCCCTGATTACCTCCATCAATCGTATAAGTGTAGGGTGCTGTACCATCTTTAGCCGAGAGCGAGATGGAGCCTTTGTCTCCATGGCATATTACATCCGTAGGAATCGCAGTAAAAGAAGCTGATGAAGGTGCATTTGGAATTGTAACTGATCCGATATCCTGAAGTGTTGTATTACAATACCCTGGTATTCCACTTGTAACAAAAGTGGAATAATAAGTTAGATTGCGTGTGCCTTGTGGTATTTTAAAGCTATATAACAGGTTTGTATTTATATTTTCTGGTTTGATGTCAATGGTGAATAAGGCATCATCATCCTGCAAATGTAGTATCTCGTTTGGTTCTAATTTGCGATCAACTAAATTTACGATTATACTACCATCACTCGAGCCTGCGCATTTGGGACCGGTGGGGTTTGTAAGTGTTATGACTGGAGGGGAAGCAACTACGGTAAAAGTAATGACATTTGACATACTTTTCACCAAATCACAGGGATTAATGCGCAATATAACGACATCATTTATTTTGAGATTTGGGGAGAGATCTGCTGCAGAAAAGGATATTTGTGAGAAGCCTTGAAATTTTGACGGTAACGGTTGCCACCCGCCACCGTTAACCATCATTTCCCAGTGATACACACAAGAAGGAAATTTATTCGGAATAGATGCTGATACTTTGGATGTAAGTAGTAAATCTCGGGAGCTTTGGGTTAATGCATCAACAAGTACCGGATACAATTGATAACTTCCCGAAACTGAAATATTACCTGGGCTCGCCATTCCATTAATGATTGTATTATAACCAGGTGAAGAATTCAGGTTAAGCGGCTGATAATAGTATACACCGTCTACGGCTTGAATTCCTAAGTCTGAAAATTTTTGAATTTTTAGAAGATCAACATAAGTTGCCTGATCAAGGGGTATTTGTTTAGATCCAGAGAAAGTTGATGACTGTCCCGATGGAAGAAAAAGGTTTTCTTGGTAGATATTATATACTAAATATAAGCTAGACATGGGTGAGGAGCTTGTGAAGTTGGTTACATTTATATTATAATCAAACATGTAATATTGTCCCCATCCTTGTTGAATTCCCAACATCCAGAGCATTAAAAATAAAACACAATTTTTCAATGTTTTACCAAACCGAAATTTTGAAGTGTAAAAACGACCTTCGTTACACCTTATAAGCAACTTCCTGATATTGTCTATATATACGAGTAGTTTATTCATACTGTATAGGTTACAATTCGCCATTGACATTAATAGCTGACAATTATTTCTTTCCACTCTCCCGGTTGACCGCCCTTTAAGGTGGATCGCACAGCGTAACGATAGGTATTGCCTACGGATATTTCCGCGTCAGTAACAAACAACTGATTACCCGACAAAGTTTTCCATGTGGTGTAGGGTTCATTATTTTTCGCCTTATAGATGGTGTACCCCTCAATACCCGTTTCCGAAGTTCTCCAACTGACAGTGATACTAGCCGTATTCCGGTCGAGATCTGCCCGCAGATTTTTTATTTGCACACTCAACCTTTTCGCAGGAGCGTTTATCTTAAGTACAGAAGAGAGGTCGGAAATATTCCGGCTTCGGTCAATGGCGCAAAGGGAATAGCAAATTACCTTTCCGGCCGGACACGACAGCGTATCTTCGTATGTGGTTGTACGCAAATCTGTAATCCGCGCAATTGTTGTCCAAACAGAATCTGTCTCAACTTTTCGGAATAAAAAGTGAGCAGCTACATCGTCCGATGCACTGTTGATCCATGAAAGGAGAACATTTCCTGTGTCTGTAATTCTACATTCAGTAAGGACTGGTGTGGTTGGAGGGATCTTGTCCGGCTTGACAACTTCTATGGGAGGAGAAGATTTTGACTGGTTCATTCGGCGATCAATTGCTGCAACCGAATAAAAAACCGAACTATTCAACGTGTTGAGGTCAATTTTTTCCTGAAATACACACTTGGAATCTGTTTTGCTGTTAATCAGAGCCGGTTCTTCTTTTCTATTGTTGCTCTTGAAAATCAGGTAACCCCGTAGATCCGGTTCATGGTTGGCATTCCATGTCAACGTCACCTTTCCAAGCGAATCAATCTGCGCGGTTAATCCCGTGGGTATGCCGGGAGGAATGCTATCTACAGGCTGAACCAGAAAAGGGAAGGAACTCCGTCTGTTGCCCTCTTTATCAAAAGCTGCGACGACAAAATAGTTTGATGGGGAAAGGGGGGAAAAACGGATTCTCCGCTGGGTGGCGTCTATTTTTGAAACAACCGTTTGAAAACTATTTTCGGCATTATTGAAGGATCTGCTCAATTCAAAATGATCAACAACAGAAGCTCCTTCCATAGGAAATTCCCAGGAAAGTACTACCGTAGAATCATTCACAATATCAGCATCTTTTATATTGGGCGCAAAAGCCATCATTGTCCTTCCGCTCCCGGAGATGACCTCTGATGGAGGCCCAAAATCTCCGAATGGGGTCACCCCTTTTACCCTGTAACGGAATACCTGATTGTTTTGGATGGTATCCATGTAAAACGACCGTCCCGTATTCTGCTTTTCATTATCATTCAAAGTAGAAAAAGGAAGATTGGATAACGGATAAAAGGCGCTTCCGTTAATAGAACGCTCAACACGGTATGAAGAGTAGAAAGACCTCAGCGGCTTGGTGTCCCAGCTGAGTAAAACGGTTTTGTCTCCATAAGCTGCGTAGATATCTGCCGGCTTAGGAAGTGAAGCCGGATCATCACTTCCGATATAAACCAGGGCTGTATCGCACGGCAATTTTCCTTTCGGGATTGCCGGGTAAATTTTGTAGAGGTATTTTTCGTCTGGATGAATAGTGGAATCCACGTAGCCTAATGCAGCCATACAAGCAGCCTTGAAACTACCATCTGCGGCCATTAATGAAAAGGTGAGCCGTTGGGTAAGATTATTACTTTTGGTAACAATCTTTGCCAGTTTGCCCGATGCGGCAGAGACTTCAAAGTCGTCTCCGTAAATACCCTGTGCCAGGATAGCCGCATTATCGTCTACCTGACAGATGCTTTCCCATTCTTTTAGGGGGTAAGGCTTGAGTGGGGAGGATGTTAATCTTCTCTTGGGAGGAGCAGATAATAATTGGTCACCACTGGAAACCGTATACCGATCAATGAAATATCCGTATGTATTGGACAGTTTCCATATGTAAGGGTCATTTACGCCCCACCTCAACCTTATTAAACAATGGCAACTGTCAATACTCCCGATTGCATCAATGGTGCTTGTACCTTTACTTGATTCCTTTTGAGCATATAAGTTGACAAATCCGCAGGACAGATATAGGACGAATATTACAAATACATTTGTAGTTTTACTCAGGATGAACATAACTATAACAAACTGGTTTTAGACTTTTAGCTATTTAACGGCAAACCCTTTTCCGTATGCACAATACAGAGTCCTGGCTAAACATAGTCCATCCTGTATTTCTCTTTAGATATGAATTTTAGGCCACTATTGATCTTAGAATCACTAATAAGAACACAATTGACGTTGTACTACAGAGTGAGCCCTATTGCTTATAAAGAATTATCCTTTTAATGTTTTATTGAACAAAAAAAGCATAACTGTTTTTTACAAACACAAAAATAGCGGTTAAATTTGATTACAATGGAAATTTAAAGGTAAAATATCCATTATATTTCATATATTTAACTTAATGTAGCGTTAATCAAAAACAGATATACCAAACAAAGAAGACCGTAATATTATAAAGCTATACGCATCAGACGACGAAAAGCGAATTGTTGAATGGAAGTCAATTCAAAGCAAGGATAAGCAGTCACTGCAACGTTTCTGGAAGGTCAATGCAATAAAAGAGAGCACTTATTAGCCCTAATGGTTTCGCGTGAAAACCTGTAGATTTTTTAGAACTCCATTGATTTAGAGACATGAGAGACTCAGACTTCTTTCTATTCAACCAGACAAGAAATTGAGACTAGTTCACACAGCACCTCTGATTGATTCAAACTTTTAGCATATTTCCTCCATTTCTCATCAAATTAAAAGTCGCATAATTACCACTAATCTTCCAGTTGACATAAAAAACCGGCAAACAGCGATGAATTTCGCCATTTGCCGGTTATATTTATGATAAAGGACTCGCCCTCCTACTCAATCTATCGGTAGAGGTAAGAGATTAAACGTCTTCTTTAGCCCTACCCTTCTACGCCAATCCGTCAAGGGTAATTATTTTTCCATCAGCATCGTATTCCAGCTCTCTTACTTTCAGGCTACGCAACCAGGTGCGACCTCCGGATGGAACGCTGTCATGGTGAAACAAGTACCATTTCCCTTTGAATTCGGCAATGGCATGGTGAGTAGTCCACCCTACTACCGGAGTCAGAATAACACCCTGATAAGTAAACGGACCGTAGGGATTATCTCCTATAGCGTAACACAACAAATGGGTATCGCCGGTAGAATACGAGAAATAATATTTACCATTGTAGCGGTGCATCCACGAAGCCTCAAAAAAGCGGCTTTCGGTTT
>JAUZOF010000353.1 GCA_030706585.1 Bacteroidota bacterium | reverse complement strand
TGAAAGATATCCTTCTACTGTTCCGGTAATTCGTCTTTTAAGAATCTCAAAATCCACACCCAGGTTGTATTGAGTTGTTCTTTCCCATCCTAATTCTGTATTAGGTTTGTTGTAAGGAAGCATACCGTAAGCAGCTGTTGTATTCCAGGTGTATGCGTATTGAGCCAAAGGACCGGCAGAAGCATAAGCACCTACCCCTGAGTTACCGGATGTACCCATACCAAAACGGAGTTTACATTCATCAATCCATTCGAGCTTTTTCATCCAGGATTCTTCCTGCATCTTCCATGCTACAGCAGCCGATGGGAAAGGCACTGTTTGATGACCTGATGCCAACATAGATGAACCATCATAACGAAGAGATGCGGTAAACAAGTATTTGTCCATCAGATTATAATTAACACGTCCCATATATGACAACATCTGGTTCTCAGAGTAACTGGTACTGTATGAATCAGGTTTACCGGCAGAGTTTGCCGCTAAATTATACCATTTACATGCATCATAGAAGATACCTGAAGAAGAAGTGGAAATACCAACATATTTATGATCTTCAGCTGATTGCATCAAAGTCAGGCCCAAATCATGTACGCCAAATTTCTTATTGAAGTACAACAAGTTTTCAATCAGATAGCCGAAATGGTCATTTGATGAATAAGAGGCAGCTGCAGTAGTGGCAACACCTTTATTTAAACGGGTAGTAGAGCCCGAACCTTGCCAGGTACCGGCGTTTGTATTTCTATAGTTTGTACCAAAGTTCATATGATATCTCAACCATGGAGTAAACTTAATATCAGTAAATACATTCGCCTGAATATTGGCTACTCTGGTTAGATCGTCTGTATTTTGCAGGTCGATCAATGGGTTATAAAGCGGAGCAGACTGGTTATTGCCCGGATACATAATCATTTTGCCGTTTTCATCGTATGCTTTTGCCATCGGATACTGAGACAAAGCAATGCCATAATAGTCATTGGCTCCGGTTGCACTACCGGTACGGAAAATGTTACCATATTTTTGTTCGCTGTAAGTTGCGAATATTGAGCTCCCTACAGTTAACCATTTTGTCGGAGATATTTCCCCGTTGATACGGGTAGAATAACGGGTATATCCCTGGTTTTTCTGAGTACCGTCATTATTATAGTATCCAAACGAAATGTAGAGTTTTGATATATCAGTTGCGGTTGACAGGTTTATCTGATGAGTGCTTGTCATGCCGTTTTTGTTCAACATACCAATCCAGTCGGTTGTAGGAACATTTGATGAATTGTAAGCCGGAACTTCAGCCGGCCATCCTGCTGCTTGCTCTGCTGCTGTGGTTGCACGCATTACGGGTGAAGAATAGGTACCCGGGTCATTCCATTGGTAAGCTGTACGAATAGCTGCAATTGTAGATGCATCCGAGTTTCCGAATTTCTTAATATCAACAACTGGATTTGGATAGCTGTAAGAAGTACTACCATCTGTATAAGTACCTCCGTTGATGTTGGCAAGACGATAACGATCCAGCATCTCTCCGGCGCTTGCCCAGTCAGTTAGTGAGTTGATATGGTCAAAAGTAACAGAACCGCTATAGTCAATGTTTACTTTTCCTTTTTTACCGCTTTTTGTTGTAATCAAAACCACACCATTCGCACCACGAGAACCATAAATAGCTGTAGATGATGCATCTTTCAAGATCTCCATGGATGCAATATCATTGGGATCAACATCATTCATATCACCCATTAATACAATTCCGTCAACAACATAAAGAGGTGAGTTTGAACCTAAAATAGATCTTGCTCCACGAATAGTTACAGAAGAGACTGTACCCGGACGCTGGTTGGTTACGATATCCACACCTGCTGCTTTACCCTGAATGGCAGAAACAGCATTTTGTACCGGGCGTTCACGGATTGTTTTTTCGGTTACCTGAGTCAATGCACCAGTCACATCGCTCTTTTTAACGCGGGCATAACCAATGGATACGACTTCACCTAAAGTTACCGATGAGTCTTGCAGTTTTACGTTGATAGTCTGCTGATTACCCACTGTCACTCTTTGTGGTTCCATTCCTACGAATGTAAATGAGAGAACTGATTTTGCCGATGTAGCAGAGATAGTGTAGTGTCCGTTGATGTCGGTTATGGTGCCCTGTTTAGTACCTTGTACGGCAACGGTTACGCCGGGAAGCGGATTTCCCTGGCTGTCTTTCACGGTTCCTTTCACAGTGACATTCTGTGCGAAGGCTAATTGAGCGGTCATTAAGCATAGAAATAAACAGACCGTCTTGAATAAAAAGAAGCCGGAGGCTCTTTTCGTTGTAAGAGTTTTGTTTCTCATAAATGTTAGTTTACATATTAGATTGAATTTAGGCTACATAAATTCGTAGCATACAATGGATAGCAATGGGTTAACATGAATATTTTCTGCCTCAATTAGATTTTGGTTAACATCAAAAAAACAGAGAGAAACCGGGGCGGCTTTTTCCCCGATAAATCTCTAACCTAAACAATCACTGCTGTACTCAGCAGCCTTTTTTACTATAAAAAACTACCTATTAGTATATCGTTACGTGTTGTTTTTCAGCGTTGTACTGGTATCTGAAGTTGGCTTCCGCCTTAATTACATCCAGAATGTGGGTAATTCCTTCGTTTTTCCTGAATTTGCCTGTACAGGTACTGCTCAGGATGTTCTTATTTTGAATATCGATAGTCACATCGTAATATCTTTCAAGCCGTTCAAGGATATCAGCCAGAGTCATGTTATTGAATGAATAAACTCCGCTTTTCCAAAGCATATCTTCCGCAGTGGATGTGGATGTTGCTTTCAGTTTTCCGTGGTCAACCTCAGCTTTCATATTGGGTGTCAGGATAACCTGTTCATTTGTAGAGGTATTGGCTACGCTAACCTTTCCCCGGATAAGACTGGTGGAAAAAAGGTCTTCACCACTTTCGTTATAAGCATAAACATTAAAAGCCGTTCCCAGCGCCGTTACATCATATCGTCCTGCCGAAACAATAAACGGGTGCTTCTTATCGTGAGCAACTTCGAAAAATGCCTCTCCGTTAAGCTTCACATTTCTTGTTACATTCCCGTAAGAAAAGTTGTATGAGAGCTTTGTTCTGCTGTTCAACCAGACTTTCGTCCCGTCAGGCAAAGTGACCTTAACCATCTGACCGGCGGGTGCTTCAATCGTTTGGCTGAATTGAGCTAAATTATGTTCCTGGCTTTTGTATAATGCAAATGCAATCGTTGAAACTACAATAACCGCCGCGGCGATTTTACCGATTTCAAGTGAAATACGACGGAAGTTCCAACGAACGACACGCTGTTCTGTCTCCATCGGAGTAGTCAGAAGCAACATATCCCAGGCACGACGGGCTTCGATAAACTCCTGCTTATTCGCCTCGGACTCGTCGATCCAGTCGAGCAGAATTTTTTCATCTTCCGAAGAAATCTGGCCTTTAAAATAGTGGACAAATATTTCCCTGTTCATAGATGTAGGAGTTGGTTCTGATATGTAAACAGATTACAATAAGATACCCCTAAAGGGAATAGCGATTTTTTTTTCAGAAAAAGAAAGTATAGGCAGACATGTAGTCTTTCAGGCCAATACGAAGAGATTTCAGGCCTTTGGTAATGTGATATTCCACACCTTTGACGGAGATATTCAGGCGCAGAGCGATCTCCTTATTACTTAAATTGTCAAAGCGGCTCATTTCAATCACCTGGCGGGTTTGTTCAGGAAGTTTGTCTAAAGTCTGACGGATAAGAGATTGCACTTCATTGCTGAAGATAGATTCCGGATCAGTAGCGCGCAGGGTAAGGCATCGAAGTTCGATCTCTCTGGTCTGCTGTGTGAGCAGCTTCTCTTCCACAGCATAGCGGGTCTGGAGGTGTGAAAGGTGGTTTAGGGCTCTGTTTTTAATAATTGTGAGCAGATAAGATAGTACATTGGAGTTGTCAGCCAGCGTTTCCTTATTTTCCCAAAGGGTGGTAAAGGCATCCTGCACAATATTTTCGGCAACAAACTCATCCCGCACATACGAGTTGGCAAAACTACGAAAACGGGGAAAATAAGTCCGGTATATGGCTGCATATACCCGCTCGTCACCCTGTTTTAGCTTTGTCAGATCTTCGGAATTATACTCGTATGCTTTCATAGAAGGTTAATCGTTACAAAACTACTCCCTTTTTTTTGATGTCATACTTTGAAAAATGATGGAGTAGCAAAAACAGATTACCCTGATGTTTTGATTATTAGGTTATCGTTTTTAATTGAACAGATTACTACAAGCCTGTGTTCACCCACCATTCCCGGCAAATAAACGGGAATATTTCCCTACTCCGGCCTTTTATGATGTATGGTTGCTTCGGGCTTGCTCTGATGATGTTCCGCTGATGTTAGTATATTGTACATAGCTATAGGTATGATTCTTCCAATATTTTTCCATAGATATCCCATATATAATTAGTATGAGATATCTATGGAATATATATGAATTGTCTATGTGATATGTATGGAATATATGTTTATCATCAGCGGAACAACCCCGGAGCATCATCGGAACATCCGTCTATCAAGAAGATCTATAAACTGGCTGATCATACTTATCTTCAGGTTAAACCCAAAAATGACACACTCTATACCAAAATGTACACATCTGGATACCAGCAAAACAGTAATCTTGCAATCTGAACGAGGCAACCAACCTTATTGTACAATTCAATACATTAACTACATGAAAAACCTACTACTTCCTTTCGCATTTACCCTACTCTTTCCGGTATTTGTATCAGCACAAAGTGTTACACTCAAAGAATCCTCCGGATGGTTAGAATCTGCTTATGTAAAATGGCAACCCGTCACCGGTGCTCAGAGCTACAATGTCTATTACAGCGGTGAAGGAATCACTGATAAAAAGATTGACAACCAGCTTATTCGCAGTTATGGCACTTATTGTCGTGCTGATGTATTAGGCCTAATTGCAGGAACCTACACAATCAAAATAGCACCTGTCATTTCG
>JAUZOF010000352.1 GCA_030706585.1 Bacteroidota bacterium | reverse complement strand
ACCGAAGCTTTATATGGGATTCAAGGGGCTAATGGTGTAATTGTGATTACTACGAAAAAAGGGCGTACTGGGAAAATGAGAGTGAATGTCCGGTTGGATGAATCAATCCAACAAGTTTCGACCAAGCCTACATTTTTTAGTTCTGCCGAATATGCTACTTTAAGAAATCAGGCTCAAGCCAATGATAAACCTGGCGACTCTCCGCTATTTACAGACCAGCAAATTGAAAATTTCAGATCTGGTGTGGATCGTAACTTGTATCCGAATAACAACTGGTATGATATGTATATGAAAGATTTTGCACAAATGCAACGTGTAAATGTTGATTTGGACGGCGGGAATGACCGAATTCAATATTTTACGAATGTTAATATGATGCATCAGGGAAGCCAGTTTAATACGGATCAAAAGGATTATGATACGAATGAGAATTTTACATGGGCCGATGTTCGTTCGAATGTAACTGCCAAACTGAATCCTTATCTAAGCGCGTTCCTTAATTTGACAGGGAATATTAAAAGGGAACGTACTCCAGGTTGGGGAACCTTTTCTGGAACGATTTATAATAGCTTATTTACCATGCCATCAACTGCATTTGGCCCATTAACACCATCTTCTTATATCGACGAAGACGGAAATCCTGCGGGAGATCAGGTTGTCGCTACAAGTTATGAAACCAATCCTACTTATGGACTGTTAAATCGTAGCGGTTATACCAGATATACGGTGACTAACATATATACTCATTTCGGATTGAATTTGGATATGAGTTTCCTGACCAAAGGATTGAGCGCTTCGGGCGTTTTTGCTTATCAAACGAATACGATAAACGGATTGTTTACAACTAAGGATTATGAGCGTTATGTTCGCGTAGGAGACCTAGACCAGTTTATCTTTAGAAAGACCGGGACTCAAAATAATACTACACTTTCGTATAATCGGGGTAGTGGACTTTATTATTACCTAACGGGGAAAGGGATTGTGAATTATAAACGTGATTTCGGATTGAATCATGTGACTGCGATGGCTTTTGGCTTTTATCAGAATCTGAATACAGCCGATGGTGGATCACCGTATTGTTTGCCGTATAAAAGGCTTCATACCGGAGTTGAAGCAACTTATGATTATGATCAGAAGTATTTACTGAAGGCTGATATGGGCTATTCAGGATCGGAACAGTATAAAAATGGGAAACGTTTTATTAAAACTCCTGCAATCTCTGCCGGTTGGGTTGTATCACGAGAATCATTTATGAGCGATATCAATTGGCTTAGTAATTTAAAACTGAGAGCCTCCTTTGGGAAAACTGCAAATGATAATTGTGATTTAGCTCGTTATGGTTATCTTGATAATGTGACTTATGGCTTTGGAGGACCAATTGGTGCACTTCGTTATTATGTTGATGAAAAACAGACTGGTAATCCGTCCATTCAACCGGAAGTTTCCAAAAAACAGAATTATGGAATTGACTTAGGGTTCTTTAATGATCTTTCAATCAGTGTCGATGTGTTTAGGGAACGGATGGATAACATGGTTATCAATGCTTCTGCAATAATTCCTACTACTCAGGGTATCCCTCTTGGTAATTATCCTGCTACTAATTCCGGATCATTTAAAAATGAAGGGTATGACATTACTGCCAATTATAACAAAGCGATTAATAAAGATTTGACTGTTTCTGTCGGTGGTTTTGTAAGTTATCAAAAGAATACGGTAATCAAAAGCGGTGAATCTTTAAAATCAAGTGATTATGCCTATCAAAAATGGACGGATGGTTATTCTGCCGGTCAATCTTTTGGTTATTTAGTTGACTGGAAGGATCATGGTGGCTATTGGATTTCGCAAGATCAGATTAATAGCAGTGGATTAACTTATGACTTTGGTACTATACGCGTTGGAGATTTAAAATACAAAGACCTGAATGGGGATGGTATTATTGATCAAAAAGATCAGGCTCCGTTAGGAACCGGAATGATCCCTCGTTATTATTATGGATTCTCCGGAGGATTCACCTATAAGTCGTTCGATTTCAGTGTTCTCGTTCAAGGTGTAGGAAAATACTCAACTGTTGAGGGCGGAATGGGCGTTTATAGTAGTTCTGTTGAGGGCGTTTTTGGTTCATTGCATCGTAATGCCTGGACTGCAGAACGTTATGCTAATGGTGAAAAAATAACATCACCTGCTCTGGCGTTAAAGACCTCTGTAAGTGAACAGGGAAGTGATTATTATTTGAATGATCGTTCTTATCTGAGATTGAAGAACCTTGAAATTGGATATTCTCTTCCGAAGGATGTAGCTCATGCAATTTCTGCGGATAAAATCAGATTCATTTTCAGCGCACAGAATTTGTTTACATGGGATCATATGAAATCAAATGATTATGGTCCGGAAGGATATTATAGTTCTATCCCTGTTTACAAAGTCTTTAATCTAGGGGTAAATCTCCAATTTTAATTGTGTTTGAGTTGTTATAAATTTTGAAATATTATTCAATATGAGAAAATATATATTCTTATTCTTCTCTATCATAGCATCAGGCCTGTTTAGTTCTTGCAGCGATATTTTGGATTTGCAGAATGATGGCCGTATAGATATGAGCGCAGTCTTCTCTGATCGCTTTAAAACGATGGGATACTTGAATTCATGTTATAATACTCTTCCTCATCCTTATACAGATTATTCAGGTCTTTGTGATGAAGCTGAAGAAGTGGGAGACAATGTTTCCGGATCAAAATTCTGTGCCTGGTATACCGGTTCACTCAATGCCTCTAATTTTGGAGGTTATAATATTGACGGGAACCCTTGGTATGGTGTCGGAGAAACCTGGACATATTATTATAACGGTATTCGGAAATGTAATGTTTTTCTGGCTAATATCAAAGGTGCTCAGATTGATGCAACAAGTGAAGAAAAAGCCGGATGGTCAGCGCAGGCCTATACATTACGTGCTCTTTATTATTTACAACTTATTAAAAGATACGGTAATGTGCCACTTTATACTAGCCCGGTTGACGTTAATTACGATTTCGCAAAAGATAAAAAGGCTAAGTTCTCAGCTGTAGTGAAATCTATTCTTGCTGATTGTGATTCAGCTTTGGCTGCTCCGACAACACAAAATGGTTTCCCTTGGGAATTGTATAATAATCAGGTAGGAATCATGTCTCGTGCAGTTGCCTATGCAATTAAATCGGAAACTGCAACCTATGCTGCCAGTCCATTGTTTGCTGACGGTACTTATACCTGGGCAGATGCTGCAAAAATTAATGCGGAAGCTTTATCTCAGTGTTTGACTCATGATTACAGTCTCTATAACACTACTCCGAGTCCTACTGATGCACAGAATGCTTATGCAAAGTATTTTATTATTAACTTTAATGCTGATAATCAAAGAACCCAGGATAAAGAGACAATTTATCAAGGGGGACCACGTATGAGTGTTTGGTATTATAACGGATTACCTTCAACTCCAGGTCAGGCTTCGGCAGGTGTTTGCCCTTCACAGGAATTGATTGATAGCTATGAAATGGCTAATGGAGAACCTGCAATAACCGGATATGCTGATGCAAATCACCTGGTTCCGGTTATAAATCAGCAATCAGGATATAGCGAATCAAATCCTTATGAAGGTCGTGACCCTCGTTTTTATGCATCAATTTATTACAATGGTGCAGTAAGAAGATTGGATGCAGGTACTGCTGGTATGAAATTTAATGCTACCGCTTCTTTTACCGAAGTTACTGCTAATTGTCCAAGTTGGAGTACCAATGTTGGTAATCTGACTTTTACCTTATATAAATGGAATAAAGACTATGCCACAACATTAAAAGGCGCTCCAGTTGCAACTAATACGTTTGTGAATTACACTGACAATGAGGAACTGACTTTAACATTCGATGCACAACCTGCCGGGACATATTTATGGGAATTGAGTAATCCAACAGAAACAGTAGGTGTATGGAAACTTGTTGACGGAACCTCTAATGCGGTCAGTTATTTTGCAGGTGGTGAGGTGTCTGGAAATTACTTCAGTAGAATAGCTTATGCTCCGAATGTTTATACCTCATTAG
The DNA here is from genome assembly GCA_030706585.1 of Bacteroidota bacterium. Classification (GTDB taxonomy): domain Bacteria; phylum Bacteroidota; class Bacteroidia; order Bacteroidales; family UBA7332; genus CAXXIC01. The sequence continues at coordinate 946 of JAUZOF010000352.1, read as the reverse complement.
TGCAAAATGCACATGAAGACTGGAAGCAACCAGTTCAAGTCGTTCCTTATCAATTGGTTAATACCTATGAGGGAGGATCTGAAGGAATTATGCAGACTGGTTGGAAAAACACCAGAACCGGTTACTATATCCGGAAATTTAATCATTATGCATCAGGGCTGACAAATGAAGCTGATGGTGCAGTTCGCTTGTTCCGTTTGGCCGAGTTATATATGAATTTTGCAGAATCAGCCTATCAGTCAAATGGGAATCCTGATCAGAAAATCACATTGGGTGCCGGAATAACAATGAGTGCCAGGGATGCGGTCAACGCAATTCGTAATAGAGCAGGAATGCCTGACTTACCTGCAGGACTTGGGAAAGATGCTTTTGAAACAAGGTATCGGAATGAGCGTCGTATCGAATTTGCTTTCGAAGGACATCGCTTTTTTGATGTTCGTCGTTGGAAAATTTTGAACCAAACCGATAAGGTTGTTTCCGGAATGAAAATTACTTGGGACGGTTCTAATTTTAAGTATAACCGGTTTAAGTTCAGTGATCGCAATAGTTATACTGATAAATGGTTGTTGTTCCCGCTTGATCAGGGTAACGTGAATAAAATGTTAGGATTTACCGGTATTAACTGGCAGAATCCGGGGTGGTAATAACACTCTGTATATCGATTTTTTCTGAAATGAAATTAAATAGTAAATAGTTAAGCTTTTAGGAAAATTTTAAAAAGATACAAATATGAAAAATATAAAATTATTCGTTTTTGCAGCAGCGATTGGATTGCTGGGATTAGTTACTGGTTGCGAGTCTGATAATTCGGGTGTCAAAGTACCCGTAACAGTTAGTTTTGATAACACGAATGCTTTGGATTCTGCATATACCAATGAAGGTTGTATTATTACCGGAACTGTAAGTACTGAAGGTAAAATTCAATCGATCCAGTTTTATAGTAATT
>JAUZOF010000351.1 GCA_030706585.1 Bacteroidota bacterium | reverse complement strand
CTCGTCAAAATTTACTTTCATACCATGACCATAATAGTAGATATAATTACTGTCAGTCTTGAAGATTTCAACATTAAAAAGTAAACCTCTTTTGTGATATTGCTGCTCAATACCCCATTTGATGCTATCTTTCTGTGCATAAGCATTAACAAAGAAGCTTACTGTTAGAAACAGAGATAAAAGAATGGATTTAAATGTTTGTCTCATGTTGATTATTGTGTATGATTAATAATAGTCTAAAATACATATCCTGCTTTAAATGATACAGGAAATACAAGTCGTTGCCTGAAATCATTCGCAAGTGATTTGTCTATGACATTTGAATTGTATATATAGCTAACGCCATCTAATGAGTATTCTAAATTGAATCCTGCACCAATTTCTATATCATATGACAGGTGTCGCCCTTTAAACCATTGATAGCCTAAAGCAATATTGAACTCATATGATTCTACCTGATCCCCATGTCTGCGATAACGAAGAGGGATGCCGATATGCAAAGATTCAAAGCCATTACCATAAAACAATGGCTCTACATACAGACTGTAACCGCCCTTCAGTTCACTGTAAAGTGGATCAGTGGCAAATATAGGCTTTATGACCGGGTGAAAGAAATTCTGTGTTAGCAAACCGACACCGCCCTGCAACGACAGATTGTTATTAAACCTGTGTTCGAAGATTACCGGGATATTAGCTAAAAGCATCTGGGTAAAATCAGTTTTGATAATGTTCTTTGTTGCAGTTCTGCCTCCATCATCAAGATATTGCTCGATGTTATTCAACTGTGAAAATGCAGGAATACAACAGAATAATAGCAAATAAAGGATTGTTTTCTTCATACCAATACGATTGAATTTATTTTCTGGGTTTTATTTGATTTTCGAATATATAACCGGGTTGAAACCTGAAAGCAAGGAGAAAACAATTAATCATCGGCAGTCCATGTCCGGATAGAGACTCAGAAGATGTACCCGTGTACCTCACATCAGCGATGTTGTAATATGGGATCTGATTTACATACGAAAAGGTTATGCCCATTTGAGTTGCGTATTTTTTAGAGCCAGGGTATTCGTCGATGAAATTTAACGCAAGTCCAATTTGGTTCATCCACATTTTGGAATACGATTTAAAGCTATAGAAGGTCCCCAAGCTTCCCCAGGGAGAGCTTCCCAGATACAATTTGGGCTCTAAATGAAACGAAACGCCTAGTTTTTTATTTGAAAAGTCAGGGTTCAATATGAAAGGGAAGTTAGGCTTATAAATCTCTTCAAGTTGTTTTTGACCAATAATGTCAGAAAAAGTATAGGGTAAGATTATTCCGGGACCTAATTCAAATCCCACGTTGTTATCAAACCTATGTTCCCAGATAATAGGCAAGTGTCCATCTAAAAGGGAGAATATGTTCGTCTTGAGTATGTTTTGAGAATTATCAGTGTAATATACCCTCTTGGGTACGTTTTTATTATTGAGGAGGTATTGTTGGTATATTGAATCACTGGTCTGAGCAAATAAGCTTCCACTGAATAGTAATATACAGAGATAAATAATAGTAAATTTCATTGATGATAAATGTCAGGATTTGAATATAATCAAACTAATAATGGAACAGTCACAGATTCGCTGATAGACCAACTCATTGGTTTGATTTAACAGGGTGCTCAAGAATATATCCCACCTGAAATCTAAGATATAATCGGAAACAACTTACTTTGGGTAGCCCATAGCCCGAAAGGTCATCTGATTGTTTGCCCATGTATTTTACATCCGAAACATCATTGAATGGTATTTGAGAGATATAGGAAAAAGCAAAAGTAGGTTGAATTGCAAATTTGTCAGTGTCAGCAATATATGTGTATGCTAGTCCAACTTCATTGATGAATAATTTCGAATATGCTTTGCAGCTGTAAAATGTACTTATACTATTGAAGTGTGATAATGCAGTAATCTGATGTTCGGTCTTATAATATATTTTAGGTTCTACCCGAAATGAAACACCTAATTTCTTATTTTCAAAATTAGGATTTGTAACAAATGGAAAGAAATTTGGATAGGCTTCCCCCGATCCCTTACCAAGTATATCAAAAAACGTATAGGGTAATAATATTCCGGGTCCGGCATCTACTCCCAAATGATTATTAAACCGATGTTCCCAAATAATCGGGAGGTGTCCGTCGGCAATAGATATGATATCAGTCTTTATTTCATTTTTAGAATCACCCGGATAATACGTTCTTTTAGCGACATTACTGTTGTGAAGGAGGTATTTTAAATAGGTTGAGTCATTAGATTGAGCAAAAAGACCAATAGAGAAAATGAATAAAAATATGATAGATGAAAATTTCATGCTTTATGATTGTTGATGTATTTTAAATGAGTGTCCATGATGTAGCTTGAACGTAGTGAGACCATTTACTCAACGACTGAGTTAAGTGTATGGCACCATCAGCCCTTTCTTTGAAAGCAAATCTCCAGATTTATTCTTAAATGTGATAATAAATGCAAATATAGCCAATTCACCCTGAAAATCGGGTTACTTATCTTTTGAAAGCTTCATTTAATCACAACAAACAATCGTCTTTGGTCTAAGGCAGGCCTAATTAGTATGTTGGAGACCCATTTTACGAAAAAAGAAAGGGAAATGATAGTGACAAAACGTTATTCAACACAAAAAGAAAGGGAAATCACATTGACAAAATGGATTTCAACGCGGAAAAAAGCATTTCGTCATATGACAAAACGGTTTTTGATTAGTAAAAAAGCATTTCGTCATACCAAATTCCGCTTTATGACGAACGAAAAGGCATTTCGTCATATCCTTTAGGGATACTTTTTGCGCGAAATGACGTTTCGTCAATACAATGAGTGATGTTTTTACTGGATGATGATGGTTTGTCTGAGCTTTATCCATCATTTTAGGAGTGCGATCACTCTTCGTTTATGGAAAGATAGTCTTACGATGGGGAGGGTAACAAAACATCCTGCTTTTGCCCGATAATAATTACGGTAAATGCAGGATGTTACTTTTATTGTCTTTGAGATTCTTGTAAGGACATTTAGCTGATTGTTTTGACTTTCTTGCTCAGTAAACCCTGGAAGACTGGTTCTTTTTTCACTACAATATAAAGATAGATTGCTAACAGTAAAGTATCCGGTACGACACGGATCCATTGATTCTGAATCGGAATAAGCAGACTGATCCCCCACAGTCCGACGCTCAGCCCCATATACATCAGGATGCGTGACAGTTGGTAAGGGACTTTGTAATACTTCTGTCCTATAATGTAGGAAGCAACCATCATTGCGCCGTAACAAGTAAAGGTAGCCCAGGCTGAGCCCATATAACCCAGTATAGGAATCAGCGTAAAGTTAAGTGCCAGTGTAATGATAGCGCCAAAGATAGAGAGAAAGGCTCCGAATCGCGTGTTATCGGTTAGCTTATACCAAATCGATAAATTGTAGAAAATTCCAAGAAACATATTGGCGAGCAAGAGGATAGGGACTACTTGCAGTCCACTCCAGTATTTATTGCCTACCATGTATTTCACAATGTTGATATAGAGCATCACCGCCAGGAAGATAAGGGAGCAGACAATGACAAAATATTTCATCACATCTGCATAAATATCTCTGGAATCCGACTCCTTGGCATGAGCGAAGAAGAATGGTTCGGCTGCATATTTAAAGCCCTGAACAACGATGGTCATAAAAATGGATATTTTGTAACAAGCCGAATAGATTCCCACCTGCGTAGAGGCAATACCGATGGGAGACAACCATTTTAGCAGAATACGGTCAAAGGTTTCGTTGATATTGCCAGCCAGACCAAAAATCAGTAACGGCAATGCGTAGGCCATCATTTTTTTCCATAACACGCGGTCAAAAGGAATATGCTTGTGGGGCAAAACGATGAATAATGACAATAAAGTAAGTGCTGAAGAGAGCAGGTTGGCAATGAAAATGTAACCCACACCGACTGCCGGATTATACACCAGAGGTAAAATGGCGGTCAGTATGCCATGATTCTGCATGTACGGAAAGAGATACAGGAATATGATGTTGAACAGAAAACAGGAGCCTACATTCAGCATCTTAAGCGTTGCAAAAAGTTTCGGACGATTGAGTGCCCGCAACTTGGCAAAAGGAATTGTGGTTACGGCATCGATGGCAATCAGGAATGAGAACCAGACAATGTATTCGCTGTGATCGGGATAACGGATGTGTACGGCAATCGGTTTGGCAAATATATTTACAAGTCCCACAAACACGATGGCGCAAAATGCTAATGATTTAAGCGCTGTCCCATAAACGGAGTCGTTGTTTTCCGCCTTCTTGTCGTAAAACCGGAAGAATGCCGTTTCCATACCAAAGGTAAGTATCACAATCAAAAATGCGACATAGGCATACATTTCTCCTACGACACCATACTCTTTTGGTGCAAAAATCGTGGTCTGGATAGGAACCAGTAAATAAATAACCAGTCGTGATAAGACATTACTTCCACCGTAGAATACGGTCTGTCCTGCTAATTTCTTTAAATTTCCCATAGTGTGTATTTGGCCAGCAAAGATAGGCAACAATTTTATTTATTCCGGTTTTGATGCGAAACAACCATGAGCATCAATATCCTTTTACTCTGTAGTGGAATGTAATGCTGAATGATTATTTATCGGTCTGAAATAACATTGGGTAAATCTGCTGTTTCTTTTTTGCATAACACAAAAAAATCTGTTGAGTAAGCGATGTATGCGCTTTCTCAACAGATTCCATGAATTAAGGCAGGTCTTTTATTAATGCCGTCAGCCGACTGATTATCTCATGCCATATAGCTTCATTCTGAAATTCTTCACCTTCATCCCCACTTTGGTTACGGCATTAAATCCGGTACAAAGTTCCAGATTCTTATTTTTCAGATACTCTTCGATGCCTATTACATCGTGAACCGTCAGCGAGTTCCACTGGTTAGGCAGGAAGCGGGCTTCGGACATGTAGTGCATGTCCTTATTCGTCCAGAAGAGTTCT
>JAUZOF010000350.1 GCA_030706585.1 Bacteroidota bacterium | reverse complement strand
CTGATGGCGACTCACGACCCAATTCTAGCCCTGATGGCCGGTCAACGACTCGTCATCAAAAACGGGGGCATCCACAAAATCATCCCGACATCGATTGCCGAAAAAGCGAATCTATCGGCCCTGGAAGCGCTTGATAATAAGATACTGGCCTTACGTAATAGTTTGCGAAATGGAGAAGTGATTGATTTTTATTTTTGACCGATGGAAACAACCAAAGAATTTTCAGAAGAACTGACCTTGATTAAAATGAGCTGCTTTGAGGATAAGTGGTTCTATATCTTTCAGAATACGGAGGGGGAATTTCGCACGCTGGAGTCTGATAAATTTGTGGAACTTTCCCTGCAGCCTGGCGATGTAGTACATGCGTCAATGCGTAAACGAGGATGCGCGGGTCGTGAGATTATGGATTTGCAACGTAGTCTTTTATAACACCGGATCAGATCTTCCATCCAAAAGAAAACCCGGCAGTGATCTGACCGGGTTTTTCTATTTATATATGTCTCTGTAGAACTCGTTTTTAGAAAAAAGAAAAGGTTGTCATCACGACAACCTCAACCCTTTATTAACCTTAAATCTAATACCATGAAAAACACAGTACAAAGATAACATTTCATGTTTTACAACATACTAAAACAGCATATTTTCTTTACGAATAATATGTCATTTAACACAAAGTCACCATCTAGCGAATCTACGACATACATATTCACACTACAATTGTTTTTACATAACCCAACGATCTGTTCTTGAATAACTCATGGTAACGCTCTTCATATTATACCGGTCAGAAAGAAATAATGGATTTCAACAAACAGAATAATCTCAAATGACGTTTCATTAGTAGTCTGCCGGACTCAGACTCAGTCGTTGAGCTCTATTTCAATTTCCATTCCAGGGGATGTTTCGATCTTATTTACAGGAACATCTGCGATTATCTTTTGTATTTGTTATTAACCTGTTCTTATCCCTGAATGTATGAAAACCACCAACACCGCCATTGCTCTCGTATGCATGCTTTTATTAGCGCCTGTCATGCGGGGGGCAGACAAAAAGGTTTGCTTTACCATTGATGATCTCCCTGTGAGCGTGCAAAATGACACTACCCTACTCTTTGAGCGACAGGTAACAACCTCACTGATTCAGACCTTTACACAGTACCACATACCTGCTATTGGCTTCGTCAATGAATCTGATGTTTACAATGATAAAATGAAGGTCGATTCGAATCAGGTTGATCTGCTCAGAGCATGGATGAACGCCAGACTGGAGTTGGGCAATCATACCTATTCTCACCCGGATTACAACCAGACTAACTATAGAACGTTTACAGATGACATACTGGAGGGAGAGAAGATTATCCGGCCGTTAATGGCTCAATACCACAAAAAGCTACGCTATTTCCGGCATCCGTTTTTGAGTATCGGCGAAACGAAAGCGAAAGCAGACTCGCTGACCCGGTTCCTGACCAGTAAGAAATACATCGTTGCACCGGTTACTGTCCACAATGATGACTGGAAATTCAACGATGCGTACGATAGTGCTATGGTGCAAAAAGACACGGCATTAATGCGTAAAATCGGAACATGTTACCTCGAATATACACAGGAACAACTGGATTACAGTGAAAAGCTCTCTCAATTACTATTTGGAAGAAGTATAAACCAGGTCATGCTGCTGCATGCCAATGCCATAAACCGGGACTATATTGATCGGATTGCACAAATATTCCGGGACAAAGGCTACCAGTTTATTTCGCTGAAAGAGGCCATAAAAGATAAAGCGTATAAAACGGAGATTACTTATTACAATGAGTATAATCCGGCATGGTTGCTCCGGTGGGCTGCTTCTTCCGGGTTAAAAAGAGAACAATATGAGAATTGGCCATTGACGCCGGAATTTATCCTAAAGCTGGCGCATCTTCCTCTTTACTACAAATAGTTTTTTTGCCAACCAACCTTATAGGATAAGAAACCTATAGAAAAAAGAAAAGGTTGTCATCACGACAACCTCAACCCTTTATTAACCTTAAATCTAATACCATGAAAAACACATTGCAAAGATAGTAGTTTTATGCTACAAAACATACATTCAAAACACAAAACCACATCGTATTAACTTTAATTCAATCACTCGAACTACAACTGCATCAGAATTCACACTTCAAAACAATACAACAGTCCAGTTATATCAAAAAAAAGCGTCGGTTTACCTTATATAAACCGACGCACACCATCATAAAAAAACCAAATAAGGGGTTGAATAACTATCTCTATATATCTGAATCTGATGGAATAAATACCTTAAATCTTCTAATAAACCCACCTATTTTAGTAGCTGCAAAATTACCCACTCCTTATCTCTTGGATTTCGCCCAAAATGTATTATTTTTATCCGATCGCGACAAAAAAAACAATAAGCTATGCTAAGCGGAATTATTCTAAGAAACGTCATTTTCTGCCTGGAGTCAAAAGGGTACAACTTTGTTGACTTATTGGAGGAGATTTCCATTTCCCCGGAGGAACTGTACAAACCAGACCTGGTGCTTACCCCCTATCAGATGGGCGTATTTTCTGAGAAAACGGTAAGACGGCTTGAAGATATCCGTATCGGCCTGCGTATAGGTTATGAATCGCCCTATTCAGCGCTGGGTGTACTGGGACAGCTTTATCAAAACTGTGACACGTATGCCGATGTACTGAATAATATGATAAAATACATCAACCTGATTGATGCCCTGAACGATTATTCCTATGAAATCAGGAAGGACGGCATTTACCACATCCGAAGAACTAATTTGTCATGGATTGAAAATTTCCCGATAGCCGCCCGACAGTCCGCTGAATTATATATAAGTATGTCACTCCGTAGTCGTAGAGAGATTCTGGGTAGAGAGGTCAAACCATTAAAGATATTTACCCCATACCCCAAAGAGGGTAAAGTGGATTTGCTGGAGCAGTACTTTCAGTGCCCGATAGTGTTTAATGCAGAGTACACCTGCTTTGTACTCCCTCTTGAGGTGCTGACCTGGAAAGTGCCAACCGCTAATCCCGCTGCTCTGCAATTGTATCAGAATTATATCCAGCAGATTAAAAGCAGCCGGAATATCTGGTCAGAAAACACCAAACAGCATATCAGCTATCAGTTGAGAAATACGACTCCATCATTACCGCTGATCTCTTCGCTGATGAATCTTTCGGCCCGGAGCCTGCAACGTTATCTGAAGAGTGAGGGCACCTCCTTCCAGGTGTTACTGGACCAGGTCAGACATGAATCAGCGCGTCATCTCCTGTCACATACGAAACTGTCCATCAGTGAGGTCTCTGAAATGCTGGGATTTGATGTACAGAACTCATTCAATCGCTTCTTGCAGAAAAAAGAGGGAAAGACTCCGCTGGAACTGAGGAGAGAGTTGACTCTAGGAATAGAAACCTGACAAGTGGGGGGGCATATGGATATTTGAAATATTTCTTCGGTCCACAAATTCAACGTGAATGGGTTTTGTACAAATTTAAGGCGCTGGGAGCCTGCGATCAGCGGCTTCATGCCGCTTGACGCGTAACTAGTTTTACCTTAATAAATACGACATCAAGTCAATCCATCTACTTAGGTCATTTTATAGTAAAGGAAAAACGCTGCTATTTTTCCCAAAAGTTATTTTTTATTGCCCCCCGATATCCCTTGAGGAATATAGATACGGTGTTTCTAACAAACCTAACAGGTCTCAAAGACCTGTTAGGTTAATACCACCCACACTCCACTTCCATAGCCGCCAGCTCGGCAGAATTGCGCCCCCCGCCTTCCTGATCAGCTTAGTGCGGTGCTTCTTCATGGTAGTGACGCTGATAAAAAGCGCGGCACCACCTCCTTATCTGTCTTTCCTTTTTACGATCAGGCTCAACATCTCCTTTTCTGGAAATCCGGCAAGCGGCATAGATCCGCTGCCCGGTGTTGAGTGCAAGCGTTCAGCGGCTTCTTGACGCTTGACGCGTAATAAATATAACCACAGAGATTTAATTAGCCCTCTCAGTGGAACTCTGTGAAAAAACTCTGTGCTTCTCTGTGGTAATAGTTGTGGTAAAAAGAAATCCAGGTTTCATTTTAAGGAGTGTGAAATGAATTTTAGCCATGAAGCTATTATGCAGGCTGAAATTTCTCCGGATCGAGCGCTTTTAGGATAGTTAAATATGAAGATTCGGGAAAATTCAGACTGACAGATAACAAACATTATAACAATAGTGTTGTTCTATTAAATGAGAAGGGTAGTTTTTATCCTATATGAACACGTAACCGCAACGATTAACCTAAACCGAATTGTAAAACCTAAACCTTTACTTACTATTCGTAAAGAAGAGTGGTCATCTGTACGATGATCACTCTCAAGCCAAACCGTTTTTCTCTTTCTTTAGACTGGCAACCTCTCCTTAGAGGGATTTATGCCCGTGCGATCTTATATAACAATGCTCTGCTCCCCTGTTCCACCGGCCAGGAATAATGTATATAGCCGATACTGGAATCGTACATGATTATTGATATTGAATTTGTTTAATTGCGAACATCAACTCTCCTAATGCCGTCCAACATCTTCTGAAATAAATAAGATCGTAAATCGCACTTAACCTTATTATATACTAACCTAAACGACACAATTATGAAAAATTCTATTCCCTGGAAAACAAAAGGGACGTGTGGGTCGCTTTTGTTGCACATGCTGCTCCTTGTGGTAGTCACTACATGGAGTGGAAATGTTTATGGGCAGACCTCTACAACTGTTGCCCACAATGATTCTGACGCTTATGTGCAGACTGACCTTCCGGACTATGCACCGGGATCTACCGCCCATATCGACGGTGAATACTGGACACCCGGCGAAAAGGTGTACCTGGTGGTAACTCACTTATCACCACTCCCTGTACCCGATGTCACAGGTGTTTCTCCCAATCCTTACGAAGTATGGACGGTTATTGCCGATGCCAATGGAGAAGTGCATACCACTTGGTATGTAAATCAGTTTGAGGCCGGCGCTCAGCTCCAACT
>JAUZOF010000035.1 GCA_030706585.1 Bacteroidota bacterium | reverse complement strand
GAATACACCATACGCCTGTATCATAGAGGCCCGGGCGAAAGATACGATCGGTTGATCGGATATTCATTTATTCAGTCAAATCAGTCGAACTAAACCGATTCTATCCAGAATGCGATATGAACAATAAAGAATTAATCGGCGAACTGGCCAGAAGACTGGAACTTACGCAAGCCGAAGCTCAGGCATTACTTGAGAAGACCTGCAAAATTATGGGGAAACGTTTTGCTGAGATGGACACCTTGTCCATTCAGGGATTTGGGACTTTTGAAGTTAAGAAAAAACAGGAAAGGCTAACGATTCATCCCGTTTCAGGGAAAAGACTCCTTGTTCCCCCAAAACTGGTCTTATCTTTTCTGACCGGTAAAGCATTCAAGGAAAAAACAAAAGACCGACATCCGGATGAATAATAAACTGACTATAACCGATTTGTCTGATCAACTTGCTGATGCATCCGACATCAGCAAAAAAGAGTCTGTTGCCTTCACAAAGGCTCTATTTGATATCATTGAAGAGAACCTTATCAAAGACAAAATTGTTAAACTTAAAAGCTTTGGAACATTTAAGCTAATCTGGGTTGAAAGTCGGCGTATTGCCAATGTAAATACCGGAGAAATCCAGGAAATACCAGGGCACTTTAAAACAACATTTACCCCGGATACGGAGCTATCAGATGTCGTCAATGAACCATTTGCACACTTGGAAACTGTCGTTCTGGATGATGAAATAATTGCCGATGAGCCAATTATTATTTTACCAGCGTCTAATATAGTTCAATCGCAAGAGATAGAAAATTCACATAAAGAATTAACCCCTAAAAAGACAATACATCAAGAATCAAAAGAAGAAGTAGAAGAAGAACCACTGCTAACCTCGTCGCTTTCTGACATTGTCACTACAATTAATAATACAATTATTCAACCGTCAGTTACGAATGAGAATATTGAGAGTCAAAATGCGCCATCATTGATTGTTTCACCTATAAAAAAAGTTACAACTATGAAAAGCGAAGATGAAGAACCGGACCTCGACAATGAAGAAGAGGAAGAAGAGTACGAAAAAAGTGATAAAAAAGTAATTCGTTGGATTATTGTAGTACTTATCCTTGTGCTTATTGCGTTTGCCGCTTACTTTTTGTATTTTAGTTCCAAAGGTCATAAGATGAATTTTACTCAAAACATCCCGACTTATGAGGAAATGGCAAAACAAGACAGCATGGATAAAGCAGTTTCAAAGAGTGACACTGTCACTTCTATGACCGCTACTGAAACTCAGAAAAAGGCTATTCAACAGGTTGAAAACCCCAAAATAACAACTCAACCGGGGCCGAGTCAAGCTATCCAACAAAAAACTGCGACATCAGGTACTCCCAAAACTGATGTGAAACCGGCGCAAAACGAAGCGCCGGCTTCACTTTCTTCAACAAAAGAGCAAAAGAAAGAATCTAAGCCCAGCAAAATAGTTGCAAATAAAAACACTGAAAATATTGCTGTAGAGAAAGAGAAAACCGATAAAAATGCGGTAAAAACCAAATCGGAAACTAAAAACAGTAAGCTTGGCAAGAAAATCGCCATAGAGGTGATAAAATCCGGATCAAGACTCACATTACTAGCCCAAAAATATTATGGTAACAAAGCATTTTGGGTATATATATATCAGGCTAATAAGTCAAAAATCAGCAATCCGAACAATGTTCCAGTCGGAACTGAACTAATCATCCCTGCAAAAGAAACCTATTCAATAGATCCCAATAATAAAGAATCAGTAGATAAAGCCAAGAACATGGCTAAATCCATTCTAAAATAAACTTGAATCACCAATATTCTTTAGAAAAACAAATCACCTATGAAAACAAAAAGCTTTATTCAGGAATTCAAAGAGTTTGCAATGAGAGGCAATGTAGTTGATATGGCTATAGGTATCATTATTGGTGCCGCCTTTGGCAAAATTATTTCGTCATTAGTCGCTGATGTGATTATGCCTCCACTGGGATTACTGTTAGGGGGCGTTGATTTTGCGAGTTTCAAAATCGTTCTTCAACAAGCTGATATTGCACACAAAATTACTGAAGTCTCAATTTCTTACGGAAATTTCATTAAGTCAATCGTTGACTTTGTAATCATTGCTCTCTGTATTTTCATGCTAATCAAGTCTATGAATAAACTATCAGCCCAAAAAGAAGCAGCTGCTCCTGAAACACCTGCTCCGGCTGAACCATCCGACGAAGTCAAATTGCTTAGTGAAATTAGAGATATCCTCAATAAAAAATAGGCCTAATCATACTATACATGCTAAAAGAGAGCGTAAAGCCACACAGTGCGGCCTTTACGCTCTTTTTCTAAATATGAGCTATCCATTTTGATTTCTAACAAAATGCTATAAATTTGTCGTATAAAACCACACAGTATGCCACAAGAATTTGACACGATTGCCAAAACTGCCGTTGACAGCGTTGGCACAGATATTAGTAAAGCTATTGGGTTACCAACCAAACTTGACCAGCTTACAGGTGAAACGCTAAATCTTTTTGCTCAAAAAATCCTACAACAAATTTTGAGTTTTGGCACCAAGATACTTATCGCCATACTCATCTATTTTGTGGGTAGATGGATAATCAAGAAACTAAAACGTATTTGCACCAGAATATTTGAACGCCGGGAAATTGAGCCTTCTCTCCGAACATTCCTGATTAGTTTGATTAACATCACACTAACCATTGTGCTCTTAGTCATAATTGTAAGCGTCCTTGGCATTGAAACCAGCTCTTTCGTAGCGCTGTTTGCCTCAGCCGGTGTTGCGATTGGCTTGGCGCTCAGTGGTACGTTACAAAACTTCGCCGGAGGCGTGATGGTTTTGCTTTTTAAGCCTTATAAAGTTGGAGATGTCATAGAAGCGCAAGGTTACACCGGTACTGTAAAGGAGATACAGATTTTCAACACAATCCTGAATACACTTGATAATAAAGCCATTATAATCCCCAATGGAGGTTTAGCTACAGGTATAATAAATAACTATTCAAAAGAGAATATCCGTCGTATCGAGTGGATTTATGGAATTGCTTATGGTGACGATTTCGACAAAGCACGTACACTGATCCTTAATCTGATAAACGAAGACAACAGAATCCTCAACAGTCCGGCTGAACCGTTTGTTGCTCTAAATAAACTGGGCGATAACTCTGTCGATATTGTAGTCAGGGTCTGGGTTCAAAGTTCAGAATATTGGAATGTATATTTCAATTTGAATGAACGCGTCTATAAGAGCTTTGAACAAGCCGGGCTAAATATCCCATTTCCTCAAATGGATATCCATATTAAACGAGATTAAAAAACGGGGTGAAATTCTGCTGATTTCACCCCGTTTTTTTATGCATCCGAAAATATGCACAAACTCATATCACTTTGTGCAACAAGCACTTTTGTGCATTTTTCACACCCGAAAATATACGGAAATATTTCCGTATTCGGGGAGAAAAATTTACCTTTGCGCTGTTTTCAATTTATCTCATCATAATAACTTTTACCATTATGGAACTTACTCACATTGAGCACCTTGGTATCGCTGTAAAAAGCATCGAAGCTCAGTTGCCTTACTACGAAAATGTTTTAGGTTTAAAATGCTATTCTATCGAAGAAGTAGCTGATCAAAAAGTAAAAACAGCTTTCTTCAAAATTGGCCAGACTAAAATTGAACTTCTGGAGCCAACCAGCGAAGATAGCGCTGTAGCTAAATTCATTGAGAAAAAAGGCGAAGGAATTCACCACATTGCTTTTGCAACTGCAAGTGTAGCTGATGCTTTGACTGAAGTTGAAAGCAAAGGTGTTCAACTCATTGATAAAGCGCCACGCAAAGGAGCTGAAGGCTTGAATATCGCATTCCTTCATCCAAAAACTACCGGTAGCGTTTTGACTGAATTGTGTGAAGACCCTAACAAATAAGAGTCGAATCATAACACAACCCATAGCGGGTATCTCTTACCCGGGATAATGCTATTTCCACGGTCAGAGATATCCGTTTTCTTTATTATTCCGACATAGAAAAAGTCTATATATAAAATATTGAACTAAAATGAGTCATCAACTTGAAAAAGTAAAAGAGCTGATTCAGTTACGTGAAAAAGCTCGTCTGGGAGGAGGTCTGAAAAGAATTGAATCTCAGCATAAAAAAGGGAAATATACTGCTCGCGAAAGAATCGCCATGCTTTTGGATGACGGTCGCTTCGAAGAGTTTGACATGTTTGTCACACACCGTTGTACCAACTTTGGTATCGAGAAAGAATCGTATCTTGGAGATGGTGTTGTAACCGGTTACGGAACTATTGACGGCCGTCTGGTTTACGTTTACGCTCAAGACTTTACTGTCTTTGGTGGTTCGTTGTCAGAATCATTGGCAATGAAAATCTGTAAGGTAATGGACCAGGCAATGAAAATGGGCGCTCCTGTTATTGGCATCAATGACTCGGGTGGTGCTCGTACCCAGGAAGGTGTAAATGCATTGGCTGGTTATACTGAAATTTTCCAACGTAACATCCTTGCTTCTGGTGTTATTCCGCAGATTTCAGGAATCTTCGGTCCTTGCGCCGGTGGCGCGGTTTACTCTCCTGCACTGACTGACTTTAACATCATGACAAAAGGAACCAGCTACATGTTCCTTACTGGTCCTAAGGTTGTAAAAACCGTAACCGGTGAAGATGTAACCCAGGAACAATTGGGTGGTGCAAGTGTACATGCTACCAAATCGGGCGTTGCACACTTTGCCGTAGAGAACGAAGAAGAAGGTATTACTCTGATTCGTAAACTGATTGAATTCCTCCCTCAAAACAATATGGAAGAGGCTCCAACACTGGTTTGTACTGATCCAATCCACCGTTTGGAAGATTCTCTTAACGATATCATTCCTGATAACCCGAACAAACCGTACGATATGGACGAAGTAATTGGCGCTATCATCGATAATGGAGAATTCCTTGAGGTGCACAAAGACTACGCTCGCAATATCATTGTCGGTTTCGCCCGTTTCAACGGTCAGTCTGTGGGTATCGTAGCCAACCAACCTAAATATCTTGCAGGTGTACTTGATAGCAATGCTGCTCGCAAAGCGGCTCGTTTTGTTCGTTTCTGTGACGCTTTCAATATTCCTTTGGTTACTCTGGTTGATGTACCGGGATTCCTTCCGGGGACAGGACAAGAGTATGGTGGCGTAATCCTTCACGGGGCTAAACTACTTTATGCATTTGGAGAAGCGACAGTACCTAAAGTTACTGTTACATTGCGTAAATCTTACGGTGGTGCATACTGTGTGATGAGTTCTAAACACCTGCGCGGAGATATCAACTACGCTTGGCCAACTGCGGAAATTGCAGTAATGGGACCATCTGGAGCTGTTGAAGTTATCTTCTCTAAAGAAGTTGCCGCATCTGAAAATCCTGCGGAAGCTGCTGCTCAGAAAGAACAGGAATACCGAGATGCATTTGCTAATCCTTACAACGCTGCGAAATACGGTTATATCGACGATATTATCGAGCCAAGAAACACCCGTTTCCGCGTGATTCGTGCATTACAACAATTACAAACCAAAAAATTAACCAACCCTGCTAAAAAGCACGACAACCTTCCTCTGTAATCTCCGGTTGAAAAACCAGTGATTGAAGATGTTCGGGATTTGAAGAGAGGCAGACTCTTGTCTGCCTTTATTTAGCAGTCCAAATACAATTTCGTATGGAAATAACGATTAATTTGACATTAAAGCTCGACGGCAATGAGGCTAAAGTCGTTGACAAAGTCATCGAGCTTGGGAGTAATGTGCAGCAAATAGAAGAATCTCAGGATGAAAATGTGTATGCAGCAATCGCAATGGCATTATACGAATTGCGCAATGAAAGCTCACATCACGACTGGGAAGAGACTGTTCTTACCATAGAGAAAGTCAAAAAGGATTATTCACCCTGGAGTTCAAAAATCTATGGATTACGAGAAGTTCCTGTTTTAAGAAAAAGATAATCAACTACAAAAAATGAAAGATTTTAAATATACAATCAACGGTAAATCTTACAGAGTAAAGGTTACCAGAATTGACCAGACTTCTGCTGAACTGGAAGTTAACGGTAAATCTTATGAGGTAGAACTAGACGAAGCTGTTGTAGCGGCAGCCCCTGTTGCTGCTCCTGTAGCTGCTCCAAAACCACAACCAATAGTTGCGGCGACCACTCCGGCTCCGGCTCCTAAAACAGCAACAGGAGAGCCGGTCATCTCAAAACCAACAGTAGATGGCGGTACCACTGCAATCAAATCTCCGCTTCCAGGCGTAATCGTTGATGTATTGGTAAAAGTAGGCGACGAGGTAAAAAAAGGACAGAAGGTTCTGATTCTTGAAGCAATGAAAATGGAAAACAACATTAATGCCGACCGCGATGGTAAGGTTGTTGATATTAAAGTAAGCAAAGGCGACTCAATCATGGAAGGAGCTGACCTGATTATCATCGGTTAAGAATTCCTATATATAGGCTATAAAAAAATGCCGGAGATTGAATTTCCTCCGGCATTTTTTATATACAATTAATCGGCATCATCAATATCGTGAATAAAATCGACTAATCCATGCCTATCCAATACCTGTACACCTTCATCAGAGTATGTCAGAAGTTTCATCACACGCAACTCATCTAACGTAAGCCCAAGTTCTTTTACAGCCACACCCATTAATGCACTTAAATTAGCCTTCGAAATCTGAAGCTCAATCTCCTCAGCACGTTTATGCGTCAGAAGGAGTATCCACATCGCAATTCGCTCCTTTGGATCTCCAGACGAAACAGAAAGCATCGTATGATAATAACTCTGAGAACGTACGGAAAGGAAATTCAGGTAATTCAGATTAAAAATCGGTTCTTTACGAAGCAAATCAAGGAAATCGTCTTTTTTGATCTGCATCATTCCGACATCCGTATGCGCATAAATATCGTAAATAGATTTAGTTTCGAGTCCAAAGATATAATTACCTGCAACAATGCTAGGAGCGATAATCACCTCTTTCACTCTTAGGATTCCGGTATTATTCTCTGTGTAACTTACAACTTTACCGGATATTATGAACTTGACATGAGTAAAGAGCTCGCCTTTAGCAACAATCTGCTCTCCCTGCTTAAACTTCAAAAATTCCAGGCTGTATTTTTCCAGGCTATTCGTCAAACTAACCCTGCTTACCCCTTGAAAGACAGGCGCCTGTAGTAATAAATCCAAAAAGCTCATTTTGATTGTTTTTTATTCTATTTTGGAGCGTAAATATACAAAAAACAATCTACTTTTGTAGAAACATCTCTCTCCTATCATTTCCAGATAAGAATATTTCTAAGCTTAAATCCTATGTTATGGAGAAATTAGCATTTAACCTCAAGGAATTTATCAGTGCATTTGTGGTATTATTTGCAATTATTGACATAACCGGATCCATCCCGGTTATATTAAACCTTAAAAGCAAGGGGGCATATTATAATCCAACCAAGACCACAATCTTATCTCTGTTAACTATGATTGGATTCCTGCTTGCCGGAGAAGTGATCCTTAAATTATTCAATGTAGATGTACAATCATTTGCTGTGGCTGGCTCACTCATTATCTTTGTTTTAGCTATTGAAATGATTTTTGGCGTTGAGATATTCAAGTTGGAAAGTGAATTTAAAAATACGACAATCATACCTCTCGTATTTCCATTGATTGCCGGAGCCGGAACCTTTACATCACTCCTTTCTCTAAGAGCTGAATACAACGTATTAAACATAATTCTGGCTCTGATTTTTAATATGATTGTTGTCTTTTTTGTATTACGATTTATCAATAAAATCGAGAACATCCTCGGGAAAGGTGGCACTTATATACTTCGCAAGTTTTTTGGCGTAATCCTGTTAGCTATTTCGGTTAAATTATTCACCTCTAACGTCGCAATAATTATCGGGGAAGCATTCAAAGGTGTGTTTAAGTAAGAAGCTTATTTTTCATTCTCTTTTTCTTCTTCATTATTTATTTCCGACTCCCAATACCTATCTTCATCATCGATTTCTTCTGCCTCCTCGATAAATACAGAGTCATTTTGTGGGCCCTGTTTACGAAACCAATATGCCAAAACCAAACCAGATATAGCTCCTGATAAATGCCCCTCCCAAGAGGTCTCCGGAGATATCAACTCTGAAATTGGGAACATGTTCCATACTATACTTCCATAAATAAAAGCTACTATCGCAGATAAAGCCATCAACGCTCGACTCCGGCGTATGACACCGCTAAAAAAAAGGAAAAATGCCACTCCATATACCAATCCGCTTGCCCCGATATGATAGGCAGGCCTTCCAATTACCCAAGTCAAAAATCCGGACAAAACCCACACAAGGCCAAAAACCCTAAAACAAATGTCCCCATAAAAAAAGAAAAGAGCCCAAAGCAGTAGAAAAAGTGGAACAGTATTGGACCACAAGTGCCTGAAATCATCGTGAATCAATGGCTCGAGAAAGATCCCGTAAAGTTGTAAAAAATCCCTCGGGTAAATGCCATACCGTCCAAATTCGACCCCAAACTGAAATCCGACCACCTCTATCCCCCAAAGCAACAGCAAAAAACCGCAAGGGAAATACAAGGCATATAAAATGCGCTTTGTCTCCAAAGTCATACTTTTTCAGACTCTTTTAAACCTGTAAATATACCAAATTAGACCAACCAAAAACTCATTTCGTTAAATATTTTCCCAATTCCCACTTTTTTTTGTCGAAACCTTTGTTGCATCTGAATATTTTTTTAATTTTGAAAAAACAGAATTTTAACATTTTATCAACTACAATTTACCACACATATGAGTTACCTTAAGTTTGATAAAAGCACCCTGATTAACCTAGAGCAATCACTCCCGAAAGAGATGCTGCGCACCAATCACTCGGGTGCATACCATTGCACAACGCTGATAGGTTGTCATACCAGAAAATATCACGGATTATTGGTTATTCCCGTACCTGAAATTGATGAGGACAATCACGTGCTTCTTTCTTCAATAGATGAAACGATCATACAACATGGCGCAGAATTCAACCTTGGTATTCATAAATATCAGGGAGACAATTATAGTCCTAAAGGACATAAATACATTCGGGAATTTGACTATGAGGTAGTTCCGCGTGTAACCTTTCGTGTAGGAGGGGTTATATTATCAAAAGAAAAATTGTTTGTTTGGGGTGAAGACCGGATTATCGTTAAATACACGCTTATTGATGCTCATTCACCAACAACACTGAGATTAAGGCCATTCCTTTCCTTTCGAAATGTAAATGATCTTACCCTGGAAAATGAATATATAAACAAGGCATATCAAGAGGTTGAACACGGGATTAAGACATGTCTTTACCCAGGGTATCCTGAATTGTTTATGCAGACAAATAAAAAAAATAATTTCGTTTTTATTCCTGATTGGTACAAAGGGATAGAATACTCTAAAGAAATAGAAAGAGGATTTCCCTTTAAAGAAGACCTTTACACTCCGGGGTATTTTGAACTTCCAATTAAAAAAGGAGAGAGTGTATATCTCTCAGCCGGGACAAGTCAGGTAAATGCAAAAAGGCTGAAAACCATATATGAAACAGAAGTAAGCAAAAGAGACCATCGTGATAGCTTATATAACTGTCTTAAAAATTCAGCACAGCAGTTTTATAATTACAAAGACGATTCAAAACATTACCTTCTGGCAGGTTACCCATGGTTTAAAGTGCGGGCACGAGACACATTCATAGCCCTGCCAGGATGTACCCTTAGTATTGATAAAAAGGATAATTTCGAGAAGATCATGCATACAGGGTTAGAGGCTTTGATTAAATTCATAAAAAAGGAAAAGCCAGACCCCATTATCAAAGAGATCGAACAGCCAGATGTTCCACTATGGGCTATTTGGGCAATACAACAATATTGTAAGGAATACGGTACCGAAGAATTATGTTCTAACTTTGGAACAATCACTGAAATAATTGAATTTATCAGAACAGGAAGACACCCAAACTTGTTTTTACACGACAATGGCCTTCTTTATTCTTATGGAAAAGAAAAGGCGATTTCCTGGATGAATTCATCTATAGGTAATTTACCTGTTGTTCCCCGCTCGGGATCTCTCGTTGAATTTAATGCGTTATGGTCTAATGCACTTAGATTTGCCGCAAAGCTCTACCGAAAAAAAGGTCAAGAAAATGAGGCCATTGAACTAGAAATTCTGGCAGAAAAAGTTGGAGATTCTTTTAAAAGAGTATTCAAAAATGAAGCTGGCTATCTTTTTGATTACGTAGATGGCGATTATAAAGACTGGAGCGTTCGCCCCAATATGCTTTTTGCCATATCTCTGGAATTCAGCCCTCTAAATAGACAAGAGCGAAAACAGGTTCTTGATTATATAACTAAAGAGTTACTTACGCCTAAAGGTATTCGGTCATTAAGCCCCAAAAGCCAAGGCTACACACCATATTATGCTGGCCCACAAGCACATCGTGATTACGCCTATCACCAAGGGACAGCTTGGCCTTGGTTAATGGGATTCTACCTTGAAGCCTACTTAAATATATTCGGAATGAGCGGTCTCACATTTGCAGAAAACAGACTTATCAGTTTTGAAGATGAAATGGCAAATAATTGTGTAGGTACGATAAGTGAATTGTACGATGGTAATCCCCCGTTCACCGGTCGTGGAGCTGTCTCTTTTGCCATGAACGTGGCTGAAATTTTGCGGGCCATGAAGTTGATTAAATCTTTTAATATTTAATACCATAATTAATGAAAGCACTAATGTTTGGTTGGGAGTTTCCACCTCATATTCTTGGGGGATTGGGAACAGCGAGCTACGGGCTTACAAGAGGTATGGCAAGCTGTGGTGATATGGACATCACATTTGTTATACCGAAACCGTGGGGTGATGAGGATAGAAGTTTTCTGAAAATTATCGGAGCCAACTGCACTCCCGTTGCATGGCGGGATCACCAGTGGGACTATGTTAACCAGAGAATCGGACATTGTATGAATCCGCAGGACTATTATGATTTGCGGGACCATATTTATGCCGATTTCAACTACATGCACCATCTTAATGATTTAGGATGTATAGAATTCTCCGGAAGATACCCTGAAAATCTATTAGAGGAAATCAACAATTACTCCATTGTTGCCGGAGTCATTGCCAGAACTTATCCGTTTGACGTAATCCATTCTCACGACTGGCTTACTTATCCGGCGGGTATTCATGCAAAACAAATAACAGGAAAACCACTTGTTATACATGTGCATGCAACCGATTTTGACAGAAGCCGTGGCAATGTAAACCCTCAGGTTTTTGCAATTGAGAAAGACGGTATGAATTGGGCTGACCATATCATTTGTGTTAGCGATCTGACCAGAAAGACAGTAATTGAAAAATATCAGATTGATCCCCGCAAAGTTTCTACAGTCCACAATGCGGTAGAACCCATCAGTCCGGAAATAGAAGCTATCGAGCCTAAAAGAAATACAAAGGACAAAGTTGTTACATTCTTAGGCCGCATTACCATGCAAAAAGGGCCTGAATATTTTGTTGAAGCAGCACACAGAGTCCTCAGCAAAACCAAAGATGTCCGTTTTGTTATGGCTGGGAGTGGTGATAAAATGAATGACATGATTAAGCTGGCTTCAGCCAGGGGAATTGCAGACAGATTTCACTTCACAGGCTTCCTTAAAGGAAAACAAGTGTACGAAATGTTGAAGTCTAGTGATGTGTATATCATGCCCTCTGTTTCTGAGCCATTCGGCATTTCCCCTCTCGAAGCAATGCAAGTGGGAGTTCCCAGTATTATTTCATTGCAATCAGGATGTGCTGAAATTCTTTCAAATGTGATAAAAATCAATTACTGGGACATTGAAGCTATGGCAGACGCAATCTACTCCATAGTGACTTATCCAGCGATGTATGACCATCTAAAAGAAGAAGGGAAAAAGGAAGTCGACCAGATTATTTGGGAAAAAGCAGGTCGAAAGGTAATAGACATCTATAAACAAGTATTAGGTTGGCAGTAAAATTCATAAAAGCCAAAGAAATCAATTTGTAAACCATCAAAAATTTAGACATATGAAAACTATTTGCTTTTACTTTCAAATACACCAACCATTCCGTTTAAAACGATATAGATTTTTTGATATTGGATGTGACCACTATTACTATGATGATTTTAATAATGAGTCAATCATTTCTCGTATTGCTGAACATTCTTATATTCCGGCATTACAAACGATCAGTGAAATGATTTCCGCTTCAAATGGAAAATTTAAAGTAGCTTTCTCTATTTCCGGAACAGCATTGGAACAGCTTGAGATCTATGTACCTGAAGTAATTGAGCATCTAAGAAATCTGGCGAAAACAGGTTGTGTTGAGTTTCTAGCAGAAACTTATGCACATTCATTGGCATCTCTTTATGATGAAGCTGAATTCACCAGCCAGGTTCAAATGAATATCAACAAAATCAAGAACCTCTTTGGATTAACACCGACTGTTTTCCGCAATACAGAGTTAATTTACTCAGATGAAATCGGAGAAATGGCACACAGAATGGGCTTCAAAGGAGTAATTGCCGAAGGAGCCAAACATATTTTGGGATGGAAGAGCCCCAATTATGTGTATAGCTGTGGCGCTGCACCCAAACTTAAACTGTTGATGAGAAACTTTAAATTCAGTGATGATATATCTTTCCGTTTCTCAAATCAAAATTGGAACAATTATCCTTTAACTGCAGATAAATACATGGACTGGGTTGCACAGACTCCTGAAAATGAAAAGCTGGTGAACCTATTCATGAACTTCGATACATTCGGGGAAATGCAATCAAAAGAAAGCGGTATTTTTGACTTTCTTAAGGCATTACCGCAATGTGCCGAAATAAGAGATATCGATTTCCAGACTCCAAGCGAAGTGATTAAGAATAACCAGGCTGTCGACAATATATACGTGATGCACCCCATGTCATGGGCCGATGAGGAACGTGATACAAGCGCATGGTTGGGCAACCGCCTGCAAAAAGATGCTGCCGGCAAATTATACTCTATTAGCGAACGCGTTCGTCTTAGCCATGACCGGCGCTTGATGCAAGACTGGATCTATCTTCAATCAAGTGACCATTTCTATTACATGAGTACGAAACACTCATCCGATGGTGCTGTTCATAGTTATTTCAGCCCTTATGATTCTCCGTTTGATGCGTTTACCAATTATATGAATGTCCTGGGTGACTTCATTGATCGGGTAAATGCCCAGTATCCAGACACGATTGACAACGAAGAGCTAAATGCTCTTCTGACAACCATTTACAATCAGGATGCAAAAATCAACCAACTTGAAAGTGAACTCAAGAAACTGAAAAACGGAAAGAAAAAGACAGTAAATTCAGGGGATTAGTCCAATAAAAACAGAACAATCGAGTAGGAAGTGTGATATTGTCACTCACTGTCCTCTCACTCCACCGTACGGCGGTTCATCAAACTTGACAAGATTCATAGTATTCGAGGACAGGTTGGAAACCCATTCTCTAGGTAATCATTAGTCAATGAACGGTTTATAATACCCGAGTGTGCGATACGACAGTATCCCTTTCGGGTATTTCCGTTTAGGTGAACATAGAACTTATCCATTCTCTGTTTGATGAGTTCCCGAACACAAGTTCAAGGTTGCTTCCACGACCTCCAGATACACATGCGTATCCTAAAGCGTGTTCATTCATCCAACCGAGCCATGAATTTGTTGCTTTTGCTCAGAGCAAAATAGGCACACCATCCTATACTGACTTGAGCTAGTTTCCATAAGCGGGTTTTACGTCTGAATGTAATCGTTTTGATTTTCTCCTTGATTCGGCTTTTTGTTTTGGAAGACAATAATGGCTCCCATTTGGTCCTTAACTTTACAAAAGGTAAATTTTAAGAGATTACTTTTCATCGGACTGCTTACTTTTCGCTTTTCTTTGTTGACCTTGGGCAGAAGGAGATTATCACAATAAGCCACTGTTATACAATCAATTGCCAGCCATCTCAGTAAGATACTAGAGAATAGGGCTCAACGGAATCCCATACGGTGTTTCTTATACATGGACACTATGACTCCGCCTCAATGATACCACTTTTCAGATAGCGACGAATCAGCTTCAACAATATTTTATATACAATGCATCGACTCAAAATCGGCATCAACTTGTCGTGGTTCACTTTGTCGAAAAATTTCGCCAAGTCCATTTCATTTATAAAGGTGTAACATTCATTCAGGCAGCTGCAGGCTTGACGAACGACTTGGTGGGCGGAGCGGTTTGACCGAAAGCTATAACTCGATTCACTGAAGCCTGAGTCGTACATCATCGTAAGCTGTTGGGCAATGGGTTGTTGGAAGAGGCGGACGGTAACGGTCGGGATGCCCAACATGCGTTAACCGCCATTGGATTTGGGGTATTTCAACCTTCTTCACGACTTGAGGAATATATAAACTCTACAGGTTGCTCATTCGTAGGCGGCTATCATATTGCTTTGGCTTACTATTTCCTCAAGCATTTTTTCCCTATAAATCTTGTTTGGCTCGTCTTATGCGGTTGCAGATTGGTACCCGGTTCTCCATAATACACTTCGGCTTCCTGCTTATCTCTCCTATGATAGGCTTCCGTGATGGAAGTTGGCTACTTTCAATGTATCAATTCTAAACTTGGCATCATCAGAACCGCTTAATGTTCAGCCCTTCCCTGTGGTCAGGGACTATGGACTCTGTTGACTCCTCTGCGTTCGATCGCACATCGCTGCACGGGTTGTAATGGGAAATAAATAGAATCTCCGGGCTATACATATTGTAAAGACCTCCTTAGTTAAGAACGATAACTATCATCTCATATATCACCGGATTTACACCTGCATGTTTCGGATAGTTTCGGGCTTTGTTTTGTTGGGCAAACTCGTCCTCATGCAAATGCCTTATATCCGGGATCTGTTTGTCAGACCGAGCCCCCCCTACTTCCTTCTGATTCCACCTCGCGATGGACACCCTTATCTTAAGCTAACACTTCCCACAATCAAGGCGTGTTCGGGACTTTAACCTAGAGATATCGCCCATGTTGGGAGAACACAAAAATTGCCCCGGCATCACGCCGGGGCAATCTCATTTTCACTTCACACTCTGTCACTTACACAGTATCTATATTTAAATAATGCGGAAAATCATTTCCCAAAACACAATTCCAATTTTATTTCAGAACCTTAATACAACAATTTACACTCCTTGAATTGATCTTCACTATACAGGAAGGCATTGAGGAAAAAGTCAATATATTGGAAATAGTAATCTGTTTTGCCAATAATGTTCCAACAAATGAATAAACCGATACGGTTGAACCCGGCTCAAGCTCGCTTACAATCAGGTTATTGTTCTCAAAACAAGCCTTCACCAGTGATGCATTTGCAGAAATGGTTTGAGTCGGAATGCCACTGAATACAGCAATTGATTCTGGACTTAATGCACCAGACTCGGCTACAGCTGTCACCGTGCAGGTGGCACCCTCGGCATAAGCTGCATCAGTAAAACTGGTGTTCTTTGTGAAACCGATCACCTTGTTGTTCTTCTTTACGACGTAACAGATAGCGTAGTCAGTCGCATTCCAGCTGATTGCACCAGCAGATGTAACTATTGCATTGGAAGGAGCGCTGGTCGGCTCGATGATGGCTCTAGGGTCCCAACCGTCTGAACCGGCGATCACATTTTCATAAGTATATTGGGCAGCCTCTGCATCGGTAAACGAGCTTTTAGCAGTACCTTTAACGGTATTGATAACGTTTCCGTTTGCATCTTTGACATCATATTCGTAATTTGCAATACGCTGAGTCAGGTCCATTGGATTGCCGTTGGCATCCATCGTGCTGTAATCGGCAAAAATGGCTGGAATTGCTCCCATTTTGTACCACCAACCGGCAGGGTAGATACCAATCTTACAAGTGGTATTGAAGAACGATGCCATAGGAGAATTTGCCCACGGACGGCCTAAATAAGTGACATAGGATGAACTGGGGCCATCAATGGTACAATTCTGGAATACATATCCCCATTTGGTTCCGGCCAGATTGCCGGGAGCCACAATGTATCCACCGGAAGGACGTGAACAGTAAATCAGACATTTGTCAAAATAGACATCTCCACTTCCGTAGATAAAGTCAACAGCCCCTTCGATGCGGCAGTCCTTCACATAATGACGGTAGGTAGTACTTCCGTAAGCCGTCAGATAGGTATCCTGATAACTTCTCATCCAGCAATTATTGAAAATAACACGGTCGTTAAGCGCAT
>JAUZOF010000349.1 GCA_030706585.1 Bacteroidota bacterium | reverse complement strand
CAAAGAAAATAATTTTTAGGGTACTGTCATATCGGGAGTGTTCATAATCAGATGGTAGTAGCCTCACGAGAGGTGGTAGAAGAACTACGAGAGCCGGTCGCAGCTTCACGATAGGTGGTAGTAGAATTACGACAGCCGGTCGCAGCTTCACGATAGGTGGTAGTAGAATAACGATAGGTGGTAGTAGCTTCACGAGTGCCAGCAGAAAGATTCGGATAGATGATAGAATGGTAACTGTTTTTTATTATTTGAGTAAATGGAGCCGGGTGCAATATTACTCTTCTTTCGACCTTCAATCAGGGAAAATGACCGGAGATGAATTAATTATTTTGAGTCAGGGTTGCGTATTTCAACCGGATTTATGACCTTTGCGCCCCGAATTCAACAGGGATTAGTTACAATATTCTATCTATTCCGGGAATAATAGATATTAAAAGCATTATCAACCACGCATATTCAATAAGCCTCCCGATTCCAAAATGTCATTTTGCTACCGGCCGACTTTACAGGAGTTTTGTCCGAACTGACTATTTCTGAAATATAAAGATATAGCAGCCTGTTACCGCTCTTTATTGAACATTGCTGGGATGTGATGCCATCTGAAACGATGCATTATCCTTTTTCAAATCAATAAATATTCAACAAAATGAAAAGACTAAAAACTCTACTCTTGGCATGCCTTGTCCTGAGCGTAGCCCTATGTAATGCTGCGGACAAAAAGCAAAACACTCAGGCCGTAGTAAAAAACAGCATCCACAAAATTGTACGTGCCGATATCAACACCCCGGACGATGCGATTCTGGAACTGAAAAACGGCAACAAACGTTTCCTCCTGAACAAACCTGAGAACATCAATTACAAAGAACAGATCGAGCAAACCAAAGGGAGGCAGAAACCTCTTGCTGCTGTGCTCACTTGTATGGACTCGCGCGTACCGCCGGAAATTATATTTGACCAGGGAATCGGTAATGTATTCTCTATCCGTGTGGCTGGAAATATCGAAGATGAGGATATTCTGGGCAGTATGGAATATGCCACTGAGCATGCCGGCGCTAAGGTGATCGTGGTGTTGGGACACACGCATTGCGGTGCGGTAACCGGTGCCGTTCAGAATGTAAAACTGGGTAATCTGACTCACTTACTGGAGCACATCCGGATTTCTTTGGCAAACAATGTGACCGGTGATAAGGTAGTCGATGAAACGGCTAAAAACAATGTAAAGCAGACCATCAAAGAACTATACGAAAAGAGTGAAATCCTGCACGAGATGGTGGAGCAAGGTAAGCTCAAAATCGTTGGTGCTTTGTACGATATCGAAACTGGAAAGGTTGCTTTTATGGAGTAATTTCCTATAAGGTACTAATCAGAACATAAATCAACAGGCTGTCTCAAGTGAATTTTTGAGGCAGCCTGTTTTTATTTAAGGATGAACGCGTAGTTTTAAATATGGAAGTTCATTAGCCGTATGAAGTCTCAGATTAATTCCTCACTATAGATTGGCGATTTCAGTATTTTCCGCAGTCCCACCTGATTTGTAATGTCTTCAAGCAACCATTTGTTGTTTACGCGGATAAAATGGTAGAAGTCTTCAAACTCTGTAAACCTTTTCCTGACATTTTGAATTACCTCTTCCGTCTCTTCATCAATGGTATAATCCTGGATGGTTCCGAAAATATATGCAGTAAAGCGATCTTTGTTATTGTCGGTATAGTCTTCACAACCTAAGATCTTTACCTCCTCGATCCGAACATGGTTGAGCATGTTGATCTCTTTTCTGGATTTCATTTCATCCAATATTTCCTGTAGTTGAACCGCTAGTTCCGGAGTCAGTTCTGATTTAATTCTTTCAAGCTCGTTCTTTTCCCAGGCTACCTGCATTTTATAAAACAGATCAGATGCCAGGGTTTTCATATTTTCGACGTTCCAGAATGAATCAGTTTCACATATTTGCTCAAGTATTTGTGTGGTTTGACCTTCTTTTTTATGAACGGAATACATTCGGATGCAATATCTGATAATTAAAACCAGGAAGAATCCAAGTATGGCATAACCACCGATCATAAACCAGGTCCAGTCTCCACCACCTCGCAAATACCTCATGTAATAAAAACTACGGCCAAATCCACCGCCATATCCTCCATGAAAACCACTGAATCCGAATCCCCCACCACCTCGTGCGAAAAGGACATTTGACTTGGTTATCATCATTGGAATGAGAATATAACGAAAGGATGTGTGGCTTTTCATGAATTAGGTATTATTTTTTTTAAAGCAGAACAATACCAAAGATACAGATTCTTATCAAATAGGAGATTCAAAACTACATTTGTTTTGAATCTGGATTCCTTCTTCAAGAATACCGGTAAATTTTCATCGTTCCTTTAATTGCCGGAGAGGATAAAACATAAAAAAATCCGGCTTAAGCATAAACAGAATGTTCGTACTAAAGCCGGAAGGAGCAGGTGCTTTATTGTTTAAATCTTCTTTCCGATGTAGAAGACATATCCATAAAACGCTTTGTATTTGTCGTACAATTTAGCCTCTTGTCGTTGGTAAGCAACGAGCTCTTCGGCTGTTTTATTTCCCGGATATTTATTGAGGAAAGCCTCCTGTGCTGCAACTTGCGGTGCATAGAAGTGCTCTGTCCAGCAATTTTCAGGCAGGATAAAAGTGGCTACCGGGATATAACCGGCTTTTTGCAGTTGGGCAACTTTATTGGGAATGGTATCTATTTCCGGATAAGCTTCTACCCAAAACCGATCAATCTCTTCGGGGCGTTCTTCGGTAAACCAGGATGCTTCCGTCACAGCGACATATCCGCCTTTTTTCAGGAACCTTCGCCATTCGTTCAATCCCCGTTCGAAACCGATATTGTAGATCGCGCCTTCCGACCATATTAAATCCAACTCTTCGTCCTGAAATGAAAGAGCATCCATCGAACCTACGATTCCCTTTACTCTATTTTGAAGATTGTGTTTAGCGGCATTGGCATTAAACAGGTCGATAAATGCCGGAAACAGGTCGATACCCGTAATCACTCCGGGTGCATGTTGAGCCAGTATCATTGTTTGGCCTCCGGTACCACAGCCCAGGTCAGCAATGCGGGATTCATCTGTCAGGTTATCTATAAAACCTATTGCATCAATCGTTACTTCAGGGCTTCCGGGGCCTTGCCGTTCCATTCCGGCGAAGTATTCGCAGATCAGATTGACGTCAAATTCATGAATGGATTTATTATCGTTACTCATGGTGAAAAGATTTATATCGTCAATTGGATAACCTCATATTGAATGATAAAGGCTGTTTTGTTACAATGCCTGTCATTCTAAACATTTGATGTTTACTCTTAAAACACAAAAAGTGGGTTGTTTGATTTTTTATAAGGGAAAGAAAAACGAATAGCGGGATAGAGGAGGATAGCTGATAAACGGAGATGTCCCAAAAGCCTGAAATGTTGAAGCTAAAGCAAAGTGTTCTCATTCAGATATATATTCCTTTGCATTATTGCATTCAATTCTGACCTTTGGGACAACCTCTTGTTTTCTCAATTGGGATTAAGAAATGGAAGAAAAGTCTTATTTCAACCAGATGCTTTTTTTAGGAGGGTTGCCGTATGACTCAAACATATCCCCGTTTTCTTTCAGGACCTCTTTAAGTTCTGTTACAGTGAATTCATATCCGTCAGCAATCGCTAATTCGACGAATTTTTCTTCTGACAATGCGTTATCATACTTGATACGGTACTCTTTGTCACTTCCTCCTTTAATGAGTAAATCTTCTACACTTTGTTTTGACATATCGCACTATTTATTTGTTGTTGTTTTATTGCAAAGATATGCATAATAACACAATATGCAAATTTAGTGTAGCAAAATGCGTTATACAAATGTTTTTATATTGACAAAATGTATAATACGGTGTTGTTTGTGTGTGAAAATGATATCGTTGTGTTTGTTGGTGACAGAGAGATTCAATATCCTGTTATTCCAATCTTCAAAATGTCAGATTCACCAAACAAAACCTAAAAAACCACAAACAGGTAGCCTTTGATTGTGTCGTTTTGAAACAAAATGCCTATCTTGAGCTATCATTTAATCTTAAAGTCAAACCAAAACGACACTTTATGCGTCTATTATATATCAGTATTGTTCTCTTTTTTCTACTTCCTATTTCCTTACTGGCTGCTGATACGGAAGCCGTTGAAGGAAAAACAGCTTACCCTTTTTTAATTCATACTCCTGAGACTTCTTCTGTAGAAAAACAACCTGTTTTATCTTTTTGCACGGACGTAGCCTGTGTGGCCACAACCTGGAAAGAGTGAAAAGATACGGCGTTTTGTATGCTATGGATAAAGGCACGGACGTTCCGGGTATTGTAGTGGCTCCTCAGGCTCCGGGAGGATGGGATGCCGATAAAGTGATGGAAGTGGTGGACTATGTATTGAAAAACAATCCGAATGCCGATGAGTCTCGTATCTATGTGTGCGGTATGAGCCTGGGTGGATATGGTACAATGGAGGTTGCAGGGAAATATCCTGACCGGATTGCTGCTGCGGTTGCTATCTGTGGTGGTGGTAATATCTCGGAGGCTGAAAATCTGGCCAAAGTCCCCATTGAGCTTTTTCATGGTACTGCTGACCGGATTGTTCCGATTTCTGAATCAAGAAAGATCATGAAGGCCATAAAGAATGTAGATGAAAATGCAAATGTTACCCTGACAGAAATTAAAGGAGGTACTCACGGTAGTGTGGAAAGATTGTTTCATCAGCCTGATATTTATGAATGGTTACTTCAACATACGAAGTCAAAATCCTGAAAAGAAAATAGAATACAAAAAAGCATCCACCAGGGATGCTTTTTTTTGTGGGGTAATGTTTCCTTTATTACTGTTTGTTGAAGTTGTAGGCAGGACTGTTACTTTACACTCTCATCCACCTCGAAAATCCCGAAGGTATTGTTGTCCGGGTCAAGAAAATATCCTTGCCAGCATCGGTTAGGGACTGCAAACTTGGGCATGGCCACTTTACCGCCCGCTGCAAGAATTATTTCTGCTGT
>JAUZOF010000348.1 GCA_030706585.1 Bacteroidota bacterium | reverse complement strand
GGGTCGTAAACTGCTGGTACACGGTGGCGGCCGCTCAGCAACCAAAGTTGCGGCACAACTTGGCATTGAAAGCCAGATGGTAAACGGTCGCCGCATCACCGATGCCGAAACGCTCAAAGTGGTAACCATGGTCTATGCCGGATTGGTAAACAAAACCATTGTGGCCCGCCTGCAAGCTCTTGATATTAATGCGCTCGGTCTTACAGGTGCCGACCTCAACCTGATCTGTTCCGACAAACGTCCGGTGAAAGATGTGGATTACGGTTTTGTGGGTGATGTGAAAGCGGTAAATGCGGAGCTTCTTGCTGACCTGATCGAGAAAGAAGTGGTGCCTGTACTTGCTCCCCTGACTCATGACAAACAAGGCAATATGTTGAATACCAATGCCGATACTATTTCGGGAGAAACGGCTAAAGCGTTATCGAAACATTTCGATGTTTCGCTGGTATATTGCTTTGAGAAAAAAGGAGTGCTGCGTAACGAGAATGATGATGACAGCGTAATTCCTGAAATCACACCTGCTATTTATGAGCAATATGTGAATGAAGGGGTAATCCAGGGCGGTATGATTCCGAAATTGGATAATGCGTTTGATGCACTGAAGGCCGGTGTGAAAGAGGTGGTGATTACCCAGGCTTCCGAGTTAGGTAAACAAGGTGGAACCCGTGTGATTATTGGCTAAAATCAAGATAGTGGGCAAGACGCTCGAAGTCTTGCTTCGTAAACTCTTCATAAAGGGAAAATTGGTCCAGCGAGGTCAGTTTTCCCTTTTTCTTTCGGAGCTCCACGATGGCTTTGGCCTGATAGAAGTTGAGGTAGGGGTGCGACATTAGTCGTTCGATGCCCGATTTATTGACCGGAATCCGGTGTAATGACGAAACATCATTCAAAGCCAGGAAGTGACTGAATTTCTCCACCTGTTCCGGTGAAAGCTGCTTCATTTCCCTAAGCTGGCTGACTGAATAGAATCCGCCCAGACGGGTACGGTAGTTGATAATGGCATGTGCAATGCCGGATCCAATACCGGGAACCTTTTTAAGCTCCGATGTATCTGCTTTGTTGAGGTCGATATGTGTCCCCTCGGCCAGTTTCTCCTGTTTTTGATAGACAACCGGTTTGTACTTAACGATAGTATCCCGATGTACGGCTATCAATCGTTGGTCAATCCGGATATGCGGCAATAACTTTATATAAAGGGTTTTATCCAGATAAGGAACCCGGGCGAAATCTTCCGGTTTACGGTATTTGCCTCCTTTGGAACGGTATTTGAGAATCATCCGCGCCTGGAAAGGCTTCAAACCCAGATGTACAAAAGAGAGGGAATCGGCAGTATTGGGATCGAAGTCGAATAAGGGATAGGTTTGCGGCTGAAATTTAGGATATTGAGAATGTTTGAATACCGGCCTTTCCCTCCTTTTGGAAGCTTCGAAGGCTTTAATCTCTAGTTCAAACGCAACTTCTCCATCCTTGTCATGAGAATAAGAATCGTTTGACCGGAACAGAAAAAAACGAACCGTTACAGTGATAGCTATCAATGCGAGCAGTATCCATATCGAACGGCGTTCACGCTTGGAGAAACTGAAATACTCTTTCCACATAGTAATAATTATTGCTAAGAAAAGATGTAGAAAATATTCCCATGGATTTTAAGAAGAAAGCGAATAGATAAAATCCATTAATCACAGCGTGTTTGTCTGTGAATTATATACAACAAATATAATCAATTTTGTCAAGCGAGAAACGATTCCGTATTTTTGATTCCAATAAATGATTTCGATATGAGAAAATTTAAAGCTATATATCTTTTGTCACCAACAGTTTACCTGGTGATTGCTTATCTGTCTTTAGCACCCAGACACTTTAAAAGCCCGATAGACCTGGGCTTTCTCGCTCCGGATAAAGCTGTACATTTTACAATGTACTTAGTTGCAGCTTTTGCGACAATGTTTGAACTATCCCGTCTTAGACTCCTGGGGAATAAACGTAATATTATTTGGTTGGCAATAGTCCTTCCAATCTTGTTTGGCGGATTAATGGAGATACTTCAGTTATATGTCCCATTTCGTTCCTGTGACATCCGCGACTTTATCGCAAATTCTTTTGGTGCTATAACCGGATTTATACTATTTCGGATATTATCTGTCCGTCTTTCATGGATATCACGCGATCAGTCGCCTTCGCAAGGTCGCGGTCGTGGGTCACGATGATAAAAGTCTGCTCAAGCTGCTGACGAAGCTGAAAAAAAAGGTTGTGCAGCTCCTCTTTGTGCTGCGTATCCAGGCTTCCGGATGGCTCATCGGCCAAAATCACAGCCGGTTTATTGATTAATGCACGGGCTACTGCAACACGCTGCTTCTCCCCTCCCGAAAGTTCCGAAGGTTTATGCTGGAAACGTTCACTTAGGTTCAGGAAGTCCAGGATTTCCTTCGCACGCTTCTCTGCTTCGTTGCGTTTGGTCTTGGCAATGAGCGCAGGAATCATCACATTCTCCAGCGCCGTAAACTCCGGCAGCAATTGATGAAACTGAAATACGAATCCGATATGCTTGTTGCGGAAAGATGATAGCTCTTTTTCCTTCAGGCGTGAGGTTTCGCATTCATTGATAATCACTCTCCCCTTGTCCGGTTTATCCAGCGTACCCATGATTTGCAGCAATGTGGTTTTACCGGCTCCACTGGTACCGACAATCGCCACTACCTCAGCTTTGCTGATTTCCAAATCGATTCCTTTCAATACTTCGAGGCTTCTGAAACTTTTATGGATATTTTCTACGCGTATCATTTCCGTTTAATTTTATGCAAAGGTAAAAGATTGCACTGAAATCCAATATTCCCTTTCCTGAAAAGGTGTTTTCAAACTATTGATTGCCTGCATTGTTTTAAATATTAGAAGGGATGAATTTACAGGCATGGAACATAATCCGGGATTCGTGAACGTATATATCTGATTTCAGTTTACTACAATAAAGAGAAACCTTTCAGAAGAAGGTTTGGCGCATATTCTCCTTTTGGGCAACCGTGATGTTGTCGAATCGGGAATTCTTCCTCAACCATAAACTATTGATTGGCATAGCCTATTAATCTAACCTTAAAAGTACGATATTATGAGTACAGCAAAAGTAATTTTCTACTTCTCAGCAGGTTTGGTAACCGGAGCATCCCTCGGCGTTTTATTTGCCCCCGAAAAAGGCAAAGGGATGGAGGCTGGCAGTAGAATTCTGAAGATGAAAGACGATTACATCGATGAGTGGAAACAAAAATTCGATGACTTCATTGACGGAGTTTCCGGGAAACTGGAAAAAGTAAGAGAAACTGTGAACGAACTGGCAAACCAGGCTCAGTCCAAACTGGAAGGAGTAAAACTGGAGACCCGGAAAGAGCATGAGTAAAAACATAACGAATAACCTTATCCCTTGTAGAACGTTATGTTTCCCCTGCATTTGGATAAATCAAATGACGATTACCTCTTTTAACAAGGACAGCAAATTCACGAATCGAAACGCCTTCTAAGCCGCGACTTTTCCATAAGTCTGCGGCTTTTTC
Source organism: Bacteroidota bacterium (assembly GCA_030706585.1). Lineage (GTDB taxonomy): Bacteria > Bacteroidota > Bacteroidia > Bacteroidales > UBA7332 > CAXXIC01. Next base: position 1,526 of record JAUZOF010000348.1, on the reverse strand, counting down.
GTTTATTGCGAATGCCATACTTCATGCTTCTTTCCCTCTTACCCTCATCCCCTCAATCCCTAATTTCCCTATCTTTGCGCCAGAAATCAAACAACACTTATGGATACCGCATATCTCTCAACCGCCTATCTCCCACCCGTTCAATATTTCTGCAAACTCTACCATTTCCCCAAAGTGGTGATTGAGCAGCATTGCAACTACGTGAAACAGACTTACCGCAACCGCTGTAATATCGCTGCGGCCAATGGTGTGATGCCGTTGACTGTTCCGGTAGAGAGAACCGGCGAAGCGAAATGCCTGACGAAAGACGTGCGTATTTCAGACCACGGCAACTGGCAACACCTGCACTGGCAGGCCATCGTGTCGGCTTACAACAATACTCCGTTCTTCGAATATTACCGCGATGATTTTGAGCCTTTCTACCAGAAGAAGTACGATTTCTTGTTTGATTTCAACGAAGCTTTACGGTTGAAAATTGAAGAGTTGCTGGAGATTTCTCCGGAAGTATCTTTTTCCCATACCTATGAAAAAGAACCTGGGGCAAATAGTTTCGATTTCCGCGAAACCATTCACCCCAAGAGAGATTATTCGTTGGACGGCGAGTTTACGCCGCAACCTTACTATCAGGTATTTCAGGAGAAGCTCGGCTTTTTACCGAACCTCAGCATTATCGATTTGCTCTTTAATATGGGACCTGAGTCAATTCTTATTTTAAGGGATTCTCATTGTTCTCACAAACAGAAGTAACCGTCCCACCATTGTTCAGCACCAATAGAACCGGGGTCCGGTTGATGCCGGCTTTGTTGATATTCTCGTTTTGGAATCCTCCCCGAACGATAATTTGTTTCCCCTTATAACCGCCTTTGGCTACAGCAGCTTTCCATTCGTCTGCAGAGTTATCCAGGCTAACGGCAATATAATTTACAGAATCTTTTTTTGCTTTCTCAAACTGGCCGGAGAGCTTCTTATTGAGATAGGCCGAATACTTATCATCGCTTTGCCAGAATAGCACCACCGTCTTTTTGCCCGATGCCGGATAGAAGTAATCCTGCTTCAATTCGCTGTTATAAGCCTGGAAGGAAAGCATGGCAAAACCTTTCTTCAAAGGCAGTTTGCCCGCTGTTTTTATTTCGCTAAGCGGCAGGAAGTCTTTTAGCTCGTTTGCATCAATCCGGGAAATCAGCTTCTGCAAAGTAATGAGGTCTGAAGTCTGAACATAGTAATCGCGCAGGGCAATGACAGCAGCGGGAGAAGTACGGTTCTTTCCGATAAACTGTTCCGTTTTCTGTACCAATGTCTTTTTAAGCGATTTCATTTGTGCCGAATAAAGCAACTCTTCATAACGCTTCAGGCTGTCGCTGCTCCAGGCCTTATCGGCTTGTTGTTTCGCTTTGGCCAGAGCTTCCATTTCCGGCTGAATGGATTTGCGGTAAGCGCTGAGTTTGACGTTGGCCGAATCGCCATCAATCATAATAGCAGAAGGAGAACTGATATCCCCGCTAAAGGTCAGGCGGGAATCTTCATCG
>JAUZOF010000347.1 GCA_030706585.1 Bacteroidota bacterium | reverse complement strand
TACCCAACGTAACCCCAACAGCTGAACAATGTTACCGGTATGGACGTGAGATAGTAAGGGTAAATCCGGGAGTGTACGGTGATATCGTTTACCGACCTGTTGACCGCCGTGAAAACTATGTAAAACGTTGTGTGGCAATTGCAGGTGACTGGCTGACAATCAAAAACAATCAGGTGTATGTAAACGGCAAAAAACAGGAAAAGATTCCCGGGATACAGCTCAATTATTACATCCAGACTGATGGAACACCTCTGAATGACGAAACGCTGGACAATCTTGGAATTAGCGAGGAAGACAGAATGATGCTGGATAATCCTCAAAATGTGGAACAGCTAAAAGTGCTAAATCTCAATCCGGGATTACCTGTATATCATTTTCCTTTAACACAGGATGGCTACCAGAAATTGATTCATCAGAAAGGGGTAAAGCGGCTGAAGGTTGAACCGGAAAACACTTCATGTCAGGCGCTGGTAGATCAAAACCGGTCGATCGTAAAAAGAGACGGATTTATCTTGTCTGTAATCTGTCAGAATAGCGAGGTTTTCCCTCTGGGAATGAAGAAAACCTGGACACGGGACAACTACGGGCCTCTATGGATCCCGAAACGGGGTATGCGCTTAGTGCTTAACCGGTATAACCTGCCGATTTACGAGCGAATCATCCGGGTTTATGAGCATAATAAACTGGAAGTGAAAAACGGCGTATTTTACATTAACGATAAAGCGACAACTACCTACCGCTTTAAAATGGATTACTACTGGATGATGGGAGACAATCGTCATAATTCAGCCGATTCCCGTTACTGGGGTTTTGTTCCGGAAGATCATATCGTGGGCCGTCCAGTATTTGTATGGTTATCTCTTGATAAGGACAAAGGCTGGTTTAGTGGTAAGATTCGCTGGAACAGGTTTTTCAAAAGTGCGGAGAGATAAACTCCTTTCTCTATCCTACATACTTTTTTTCCGAAACAATGGACAGATAAAGTAATAAATATGGCTCTATAACGGTTTGTATGGATAGTATTATCTTAGTCTGGAACTACCTAATTGTTTAGCCACGAATCCACGAATAAGAAAGTATCTTTACTTTTCCAGTTTTGGAAAAGCATTTGTGATATTCGATATATATTTATTCAATATTTCAGCAAGTTAGCCTCTTTATATTCATTCGTGCATTCGTGGCTTACTATTTTGATTTATATCCTGTTTCACTGAATAATTACACGAAACTTAGGAAAATATTTTTCCTAAGTAATAGAGTTACCCACACTATTCGTTATAGTGCCATAAATATGGTCAACAAACGATCGTTTTCATAGTTTTCAAATAGAAAAAAAAACATATACTGACAAATAAACGAACTATGGTAAAAATAGAACAGGAAGAAAATGGCAAAAAAGGTAGATTTGTCATTTACGAAGACGACCAGTTTGCCGGAGAAATAACCTACGTATGGGCGGATGACTCAAAAATCAAAATTGACCATACGAGAATCGGAGAAGCCTTTGGCGGAAAAGGGTATGGCAAGCAACTGGTGATGAAAGCGGTAGAATTTGCCAGGGAAAAAGGGATTAAGATCGTTCCGATATGTCCGTTTGTCAAAGCGACTTTTGAGAGGGATGAAAGTATCCGGGATGTGAGGGAGTAGACTAAATACTGCATCGGGTTAAAACCCCGATGCTACAATATCGGTCATGACTACGGCATTCGTACACAAGCATCCCACCGACCGCATCAATATCAGTGTAACGAATGAAGTCACCACTAAATATCCTCAATCTTTCCTCCAAATTGACCGGGAGTAACGGAGAATCCCGTACTTTTGAAGGCTGAAAGTTATTTCAATCAAATGACTATCTACATTAAATCAGCTTAAACAAAAGTCTATCAAATATTTATGCAAACAACACCACTCTCTTCCGAAGACAAACTACCACTCACCTGTTCACGCACCGGAATCTGTTGCCACGGAAACAGAGTATGGTTAAATCCCTGGGAGCTGCTATGTCTGGCTACGGAAAAGGGTATTCCTGTTCGGGAATTCCGGGATTTGCATTGCATTTTTGGCGGTATTCGTTTGCTGTTTAACGGTAAGAGTGATAATCAGGGCAGACAGGCATGCAATCAATACATTGAGAACTTTGGGTGCAGCGTTCATCCAGGACGTCCGTTGGCTTGCAGATTGTTTCCGATAGCCAGACAAATTCAAAATAATGAGGTGCGCTATATGTACCAGGGAAGTCAGTTTCCATGCCTGAATAGTTGTCCGGAAGTGTTGGATCTGCCTCAACTAACGGTAGCTGAATATATTGACGGACAGCAGACAGAACGATTTGAGCAGGCACAAGACGCTTATCTGGAACTGATGCAAAATCTGGCGGATATTGCTTTTATGTTGTTGCTTGATACTGGTTTGGCTGCTTCCGGCGATCGCAAAACACTTGCAGCCTGGAAACAAATGGGCAAAAAAGAACCTGACGCGTTGGCTTCCCGAATCGGTGATGAATGGATGGACAACCTGATGCTCCCTGAAATCCCCTACACAAGTGACCCGATTTTGTTTTCACAACAACATAATGAGTTATTACAAGAAAAACTACAACTCGCTTGCGGCAATCTGCAAACAGAACAAGAGTTGCACGAAGCTTCCGTTTTGACCATGGCAATGGCTTTGCTTTTGGCGCGTAGCCTCGGTGCAAATCCCCTACAATTGTCAGAGCATTGGATAAATATTGCCAAAGAGAACGGGGCTTTGGAGTAAAATTTAGATTACATAAAAAACAAACTCACCCCGATAATACTGATTATGGCTCCCACAATCTGCTGAATCTTAATCTTTTCATTAAACATTACAGCAGAAGGCCATATAATAAATATCGGAACGAGAGCCATAAGCGTAGATGCAATTCCCGTGCTGGTATGTTGAATGGAAAACAAACCCAGTGCCACTCCGACAAAAGGGCCAAATACGGCACCTACTGTTACAGCCTGCATACCCGCTTTATCCCTAAATGCCCGAATAACATGAGTCCAACGCTTCATCAGGGTAATCATCACGACAAAGCCCACCAAGCCAAACAAAGCTCTGATTTGTGTAGCAGCCAGGGCATCATACGTTCCGATTCCCTTTTTACTCAGAATAATACCTCCGGATTGCCCAAGGGCTCCTCCCAGAGCAAACATCAATCCTTTGAAAGGAATATTCAGTTTCATTTTCCGGTTGGAAATAGCGGTAACAATCCCGGTCACACTGACCAGAATGGCAGTAACCTCCAGGGCATTCAGCTTCTCCTCCAGAAAGAACCAGCCAATCATCGCCGTCAGCATTGGGGAAAAGCTCATTATCAAAGCAGCCGTACGCGAACCGATAATCATGTAGGACTTAAACAGTAGTAAATCTCCCAGATAAAATCCGATAAAACCGGATAAGCCCAACCAAAACCATTGATATCCGGTAGCATCTGAAGGAAAGAAAATGCCTTTGGTAAACAGAGTGGTGACACCTAAAAACAAAATCGCGAAAAATAAGCGTATAAAATTGACCGGCAATGACCCGATTCTACTTCCTGCCTTTTCGAAAAACAAAGCGCTTAGTGTCCAGCAAACAGACACCCCCAGCCCGGCTATCTCTCCTATATGTGCTAACATAATGATCTTTTTTTGCAAAGGTAGAGCTATTCTCTCAGTTTACAATCTTTGCAAACCGGAGTATCACTGATTACATCCTGGCTATAATACTGAATGAAACCTTCCATCATTTATAATATCATACAAATACCACGCCCCAACTTTCAGTTTCGCAGAAATAACAACATTTTTCTGACAGAAAATTTGGAAGAATAAATAGAATCGCTATATTTGCAAAATCAAAGAATCAAAGCATAATGATTAACAACTTACATATCGTCTCTGTTAATGTCGTTCTAGTGGTCTGGAAACGCAAATGAGAAAGGTATGTAGTTAAATGAACTATAAACAGATATTGTAAAAGCCTTTCTCGTTGTCGGGAAAGGCTTTTTCAGTTTTAATCCGTATTTTTGCACGGCAAAAATGGACGACTGTTAAAATAGTCATCCAACATAACAGGATTTACATAGAAACATCGAAATTATACGTGGCAAACAGCTCTTTATCAATCGGGAACAACTCCCCGGAAAAGATTCTGACCGCCGATTAAATTCAAACAAACAATGAAAAATCAGTTACGCAGTTCGTTCAGCACACAAGGCCGCAGAATGGCCGGTGCACGCTCTCTCTGGAAAGCCAACGGGATGAAAAGTGAACAATTAGGCAAGCCTATCATCGCCATAGTCAACTCATTTACTCAGTTTGTACCGGGACACGTCCACCTTCACGAAATCGGACAAAAGGTGAAAGCCGAAATCGAAAAACTGGGCTGCTTTGCTGCTGAATTCAACACCATCGCTATCGACGATGGAATCGCAATGGGACACGACGGTATGCTATATTCCCTCCCATCACGCGACCTGATCGCTGACAGCGTTGAATATATGGTAAATGCACACAAAGCGGATGCGATGGTGTGTATCTCCAACTGTGACAAAATTACCCCGGGTATGCTGATGGCTGCCATGCGCCTCAATATCCCTGCGGTGTTCGTTTCAGGGGGTCCGATGGAAGCCGGAGAACTCGACGGCAAACACCTCGACCTGATTGACGCAATGGTACAGGCGGCTGACGACAGCGTAAGCGACGAAGAGGTTGCAAAAGTAGAAGCGTCTGCTTGTCCTACTTGCGGAAGCTGTTCGGGTATGTTTACCGCCAACTCGATGAATTGCCTCAACGAAGCAATCGGCCTGGCTCTGCCGGGTAACGGTACTATTGTGGCGACTCATGCTAACCGTACCCAACTATTTGTCGATGCAGCTAAACTGATCGTTGAAAACGCATACAAATATTACCGTGACGGAGACGACAGCGTATTGCCACGCTCTATCGCCACCCGCTCTGCCTTTATGAATGCGATGGCGCTTGATATCGCCATGGGAGGTTCAACAAACACAGTTCTTCACCTCCTGGCCATTGCCAACGAAGCGGAAGTTGATTTCAAAATG
>JAUZOF010000346.1 GCA_030706585.1 Bacteroidota bacterium | reverse complement strand
TTTTATTAATCGTGCTTTTCTTGTTTAAAGAAGCTTCGGGGCTGTTTCGCAGTCCGGTAGTGGAAGCCGGGAATGTTATTGCGTTAAGCAAAACCAATAAAGTAAAAGAGCTGAACGCTCACCAAATCAAACAGGTTTTTGATGCGGAAACCACCAACTGGTCACAACTGGGCGGTGCCAACCAGGACATTGAAGTCATTCGTCTGGGCGACCTGACCAACTACTACACAGAAGAGGAACTGGGTGCTGAGTTTGAGCATATTCCCGAAAAGCTCAACGACCTGATTACAAAACATCCGGCAGCAATTCTCTACATGCCGGAGCAGTATATTCCTAAAAACTTTACCGGATATGTAATGGAGCATGCCACTCAAAAACCGGGAGATTTCTTCTTTGGAAAAGAGTGGTTTCCGACCGCAACTCCATCGGCCCAATTCGGACTCTTGCCGTTGATCCTGGGTACGCTTTGGGTAAGCTTAGGTGCCATTTTACTTTCCCTGCCTTTCGGATTAGCCGTTGCGGTATATCTGGCCGAAATCGCATCATTTCGCATTCGTAATATATTGAAACCGGTCATCGAACTACTCGCCGGTATTCCTTCCGTTGTTTACGGATTCTTCGGATTGGTGGTAATTGTTCCATTTTTACAAAAAACATTTCATCTTGCGGTCGGTGAAACTGCACTCGCAGGAAGTATCATCCTTGGTATCATGGCGTTACCGACCATCATCACCGTGGCGGAAGACGCGATGCGCACTACTCCCCGCTCGATGAAAGAGGCCAGCCTGGCATTGGGGGCTACTCAATGGCAAACTATTTACCGGGTGGTTATTCCATATGCTAAATCGGGAATCCTGTCGGCTGCCGTTTTAGGTATCGGACGTGCAATCGGTGAAACCATGGCTGTATTGATGGTAACCGGTAACGCTGCGGTTATTCCTCACACTCTCATGGAACCGGTTCGTACCATTCCTGCAACCATTGCTGCCGAATTGGGAGAAGCTCCTGCCGGAAGTGCGCATTACCAGGCTCTGTTTGCATTAGGTGCAATATTGTTTGTCCTGACACTCATTATCAGTATCAGTGTAGAGTTTATTTCTGCCAAAAAGAATAAATAAGTAAATTGTTAATCAATCAAATAGTAAAACTATATGACTCCTATAGAACATATCGGTGCATGCGGTAAACAAAAAAGAAGAACCCAGTCTATCGCATTTACTATCTTTAAAATAATGAGTTATTCCGTGGTCGCACTATTATTTCTGATACTCGGTTTTATAGTAGTCAGGGGAATTGGTGTGATCAGTTGGGACTTCCTGACCAAAGCACCGGAAGAGGGAATGACCAAAGGCGGTATTTTTCCTGCAATAGTTGGTACGCTCTGTCTGATTATCGGTAGCAGTCTTTTCAGCTTTCCGATTGGTATTATGTCTGGCATATATATGAATGAGTACGCCCGTCAAAACAAACTGGCCATGTTTATACGCATCATGACCAATAACCTGAGTGGTGTCCCTTCTGTGGTTTTCGGTTTGTTTGGTATGTCACTGTTTGTGAATACATTGAAATTTGGAGACTCTATTATTGCCGGTTCGTTGACACTGGGACTGCTCTCCCTCCCTTTAGTCATCCGCACTACAGAAGAAGCTTTAAAATCTATCGACTTCTCTTTCCGTGAAGGAAGCCTTGCTCTGGGAGCCAGCAAACTACAGACCATCCGTAAGGTAGTATTACCAATGGCTATGCCCAATATCATTACCGGATTAATCTTGTCTATAGGACGCGTTTCCGGGGAGACGGCACCTATTCTGTTCACCGTAGCAGCTTACTTCCTGCCGCAATTACCGCACAGCATTTTCGACCAGGTGATGGCGCTACCTTACCACTTGTATGTGATTTCCACCAGCGGAACCGACCTTGAGGCTTCCCGTGCGATGGCATACGGAACGGCATTGGTACTGATTGTCATTGTATTACTGGTTAATCTATTGGCGAATTTCCTCCGGAATTATTTCGCGAAGAAGGTTAAAATGAACTAATAGATTAGAGACGAGGCGGGCCTCGTCTCTACAGAAATAACAAAATTGTAAATCATAAAATTGTAAATATACAGATGCTAACGATTGATGCAAAGAACGTAAACTTCTACTACAGTGATTTTCACGCATTGAAAGGCATTGACCTTGAGGTAGAAAACAACAAAGTGGTGGCTTTCATCGGACCGTCTGGTTGCGGTAAATCAACCTTCCTCAGACTGCTTAACCGCATGAACGACCTCATCGATGGAACCCGCCTGACTGGTTCGGTATTGATGGAAGGTCAGGACATTTACGCTCCGGGCGTTCATGTGGACGATTTGCGCAAAAAAGTGGGTATGGTTTTCCAGAAACCTAATCCATTCCCTAAATCAATTTTTGAAAATATCGCTTATGGCCTTCGTGTCAATGGTGTAAAGGATAAAAACTATATCGAAGAACGTGTTGTTGAATCACTGAAAGGAGCCGCGCTGTGGGATGAAGTGAAGGATAAACTGAAAAAATCAGCGTTCGCTCTCTCTGGCGGTCAACAACAACGTCTTTGTATAGCCCGCGCATTAGCTATTTCACCTAAGGTATTGCTGATGGATGAGCCTGCTTCGGCACTTGACCCAATCTCTACCTCAAAAATCGAAGAGTTGATTTACGAATTGAAAAAGGATTATACCATCGTCATCGTAACACACAACATGCAGCAGGCCTCACGTGTCAGCGACAAAACGGCTTACTTCTATCTGGGCGAACTGATTGAATATGCCGATACTACAAAAATATTCACCAATCCGGAGAAACTCTCCACCCAGAACTACATCACCGGCCGTTTCGGATGATTCTTAAGGATTGAGGGAATGAATAATTGAAGGATTGAGTCAATACAATACCAACGAATAAAACAACAAAATAAATATGAGACACTTAGAACAGGAATTAGTCTCGCTCAGACAAGACATTATCGACATGTGGAAACTGACGCTTTCTCAGGTGACCAAAGCCGGAGAAGCGGTACTTTCTTATGACCGGGAATTGGCCATGCAAGTTTCCGCACGCGAAAAACGGGTGGATGCATACGAACTGAAAATTGACAGCATTTGCGAAAATATCATCGCTCTTTACCAGCCGGTTGCGGTTGACCTGCGTTTTGTGTTGGCAGCAATGAAAATCAACTCCAACCTGGAGCGAATTGCCGATTTTGCTTATGGTATGGCCAAACAACTGATTCATTTCCCGACCATGAGCCTTGATGCCGACCTGGTTACGCAAACTCATCTGAAGGAGATGTTTGAAGCTGTAAAACGAATGCTGGAAGAAGGACTCGAAGCATTTGAAAATGAAAAAGCGGGTATGGCGGCATCTATCTTTACCGAAGATAACATTGTGGATAATATCAATAACGAAGCACCGCGAATCATCGCCAACTATATCGAGCTAAATCCGGACCGGGCTTACGACTGCCTGCAATTCATCAGTATTTTCCGAAAACTGGAGCGCATTGGCGACCACTGCAGCAACATTGCCGAAGAAATTTTCTTCTATCTGGAAGCGAAAGTGCTAAAACATTCTCCCAAAGAATAACAATATCCAAAATGCATATCTGAAATCCGCTAATAATCAATCATTAGCGGATTCTCTTTTTTACATGAAAATGGTCTGTTATAGAACATTTTTCGATATTCAGGGACAAAAAACAGACTATTGGGTAACTTTTTTTGAATCTGATTCGCTAACTTTGCAAAGCTTAATCACAAAGAAAAATCAAGATGAAAAAGTTAGAAAGTCTCGTTGCCGAGAAGTTGCTGAAAATCAAAGCCGTAAAGTTACAACCTTCTAATCCCTTCACCTGGGCTTCAGGATGGAAATCTCCTATATATTGCGACAACCGTAAAACATTGTCATACCCTACTCTTCGTAATTTGATTAAACTCGAAATTTCACGCATTATCCTTGAAAACTTTGGCGAAGTAGATGCTATCGCGGGAGTGGCAACCGGAGCAATCGCTCAGGGAGCTATGGTTGCGGAAGAGTTGGGCTTGCCATTCGTTTACATCCGCGCTACACCAAAAGACCACGGTTTGGAAAACCTGATTGAAGGTGACCTGAAACCGGGCCAAAAAGTAGTGGTTATTGAAGACCTGATTTCAACCGGCGGTAGCAGCTTGAAAGCTGTTGAAGCTGTTCGCAAAGACGGATGCGAAGTAATCGGTATGGTGGCCATTTTTACTTACGGATTCAAAGTCGCAGAAGAAAAATTCAAAGAAGCTAACGTCGAACTGATTACCCTCAGCAACTACAACGCTGTGCTTGACGCCGCTGTACAAACTGCATACATCCAGGAAGAAGATGTAGAGACATTGAAAAAATGGCGTAAAGACCCGGCTAACTGGAAAGGATGATTTCCTCTGTCAATTCATTTTTATCAGATATTTAAGAATGCTGTCTCTGTCACCGGAGACAGCATTTCATATATTAAATCTACAACTCCGGCGCATTTTGCCCGACAATAATATCAGGCCTGTATGACCAAATTTGAAAGCGAAATCAAAACCATTTATCGCGACTCCGCGACTATATTCAACAAACTATCAGACCTCTCAAACCTCGAACAAATCAAAGACCAGATTCCTCAGGACAAACTGAAAGATGTAGAATTCGATTCTGATTCTCTGCGTTTTTCTGTTGACCCGGTGGGGAAAATCGGATTACGCATCATCGAGAGAGAACCTCACAAAACCATCAAGTTCAAGTCTGAAAAGGCTCCGATTGACTTTTTCGTATGGATTCAACTCAAAGAAGTGGGTGAAAATGACACCAAACTCAAAATCACGCTTCAGGCCGAATTGAATATTTTCATCAAAGGCATGGTGTCAAAACCATTGCAGGAAGCCGTAAACAAGCTGGCTGATATGATTTCATCATTCCCTTTCTAAAAAAACAGACACATGGCACGTAAACTTTGGGACAAAAACTCAAATACAGACCAGGACATAGAACGCTTCACCGTTGGCCGGGACCGCGAAATGGACCTTTATTTAGGCAAATATGACGTTCTGGGTTCAATGG
>JAUZOF010000345.1 GCA_030706585.1 Bacteroidota bacterium | reverse complement strand
TTACAAGAAGGTGATTACCGAGCGCCCCAATTCCCAACGGGTTCCTCTGTCACGCCCCTCCGGTGAGCAAAAAGAGCGACTAAATCTGACCTTTTACCCCGAAGGCGGCAACCTCGTAGCGGGATTAACCTCTAAAGTGGCTTTTAAAGCTATTGATAAGGAAGGCGGAAATGCACCAGTGTCCGGCATTGTCGTGGATGCGCAGGGAAACAAAGTGGCCGAATTTGAGACCGGCTATCAGGGTATGGGCGTTTTTGATTTCACTCCCGGAGCGGGAAAATATATTGCCAAAGCACAATACCAGGGTAAGGAGTATTCGTTTGAACTGCCTACGGCTTTACCGGCGGGATATGTGGTTTCCGTGGATAACAGCGATGCCGAAAAGATGGGATTCGTGGTGCAACGAAGTTCTGCTCTTAAGGGTGATGCGTTAGGCCTGACCATATCTTGCCGGGGTAAAGTGTATGCCTCCGACCAGTTGGATATGACTCAGGACAGCGTGCAGCAACTGATGATTCCCAAAAAGATATTGCCTTCGGGGGTGATTCAACTGACCCTGTTTAATGCAAATGGTGAGATATTGGGCGAACGTCTCGCTTTTGTCAACCACTTCAGCCAAATGAAAATCACCTCCACACAGGACAAACCCGCTTACAATCCGTTCGAGCGGGTAAATATGGATTTCCGGTTAAATGACCTGAAAGGTAATCCGGTGGAGGCCACTTTCTCCGTTGCCGTGCGTGATGCCGCCACCAATTCGACCAATCCTTACAGCGATAACGTGTTGACCAACCTGCTTCTCTCCTCCGAACTGAAAGGATATATTGAAAATCCCGGCTTTTACTTTGAGTCGGACGATGCCACCCGTCGCCAGGCACTCGATTTACTGATGCTCACCCAGGGCTGGAGCCGTTACGTGTGGAAACAGATGGCGGGCGTTACACCGTTTGATGCGAAACAGCCGATAGAAGATGGATTGTACATTCAGGGCTCGGTGCAATCCCTGTATTCTAAGAAGAAGATAGAGAACATTGACCTGAGTATGACTTTATTAGCAGATAGCACTTCTCAGAGAGGCAAATGTCTGACGGATAAAGAGGGGAAATTTACTTTTGCTCTACGGGATTTTCAGGGTCAGGGTAAATTAATTCTACAAACCAAACAAGACGGAAAAAAGAAGGAGAAAAGAATCTTATTAGATCGAGTTTTTAATCCTGATTTAAGAGTGTATTTTTATCCAGAACTCCATGTGCAAGAGTTTGTTAGAGCTGTTAGAGATACGGTGATTACACAAGTAGATTCAATTGATATAAAGAAGAAAAATACTATCCGTTACAATGATCGTAAACTACCCATGGATAAACGGAATTATCTACTTAATGAGGTGACTGTAAAAGGGAAAAAGAAAGCATATCCTCCGTTTAAGATAAGTACGGAATACAACGTAAGTAAGGAAATGGATAAAATCAAAGACGTTGGAGATTGGGAGCCTGCGAATTTGGCAATCATGCTAGACCATATAAGTAAATATTTTAGATATGAACCACCATGTATATGTTATTATAAAGGTAAAAGTGTTATTTTTCTATCTGATAAGTCACCATTGATTTTAAAAGACCTAAACGCAATCATTTCAGAGGACTATGGCTCTCAGGCAACACAAACCAATGTGAACGGCGTTGCTGTTGAATCAAATACTACAAATGATAATAAAATGATTAGACAACAATCCTATTTGCCAGATCTGGATGCTGTCGAGTCGGTATCTATTATCGAAGATCCTATTGCCAAATATAGACTATTACCTAGTGAAGTCGATTTGTATAAATATGTAATTATACTCTTGCATTATAAGAAAGACTACATAAAGGAGCCTTATGGTATTCGTAATACAACATTCCAAGGTTACTCCTACACTAAAGAATTCTTTCAACCCAATTACGAAAAAGCCCTTCTCCCCGACGAGAAAGACTACCGCCGTACCCTCTATTGGAATCCGGATGTAAAGACGGATGCCAACGGCAAGGCGACCATCAGCTTCTTCAATAACGGCTCCTGCAAGGCGATGAATGTAAGCGCAGAGACGGTGACGGACAGAGGTGTGATCGGGGCGATGTGTAAGTGATGCTAGCGGATACACCTGACAGGTTTTTGAAACCTGTCAGGTCTTGCCGACAACCGTTAACAAAAAGAACTACCATTTAAATAACACCACCTGACATCGTCGCAGACCTTGTCAGTGTTAAAACAATAAGATATTATGAAGACACGAATTCACACACATTCTGAAATAAAAAAAATACTGCTTGTTTTGAGTTTGTTTTTGAGTATACATCTTTCTGCTCAGCAACTGATAACCGGTATGGTTCTTAATGAAAAAACTCATCAACCTGTCGAATTTGCTTCTGTTTATATTAATGGAAATATACAGGGAACCTACACCAATGCAGGTGGCGAGTTTTCTATTTCAGATGTACACATTCCCTGCCAATTGGTTGTGAGCCGTGTCGGTTTTGAGTTGAAAACCATAACTATCGATAAAGCCATTTCTTCCAGATTATTAATCTACGTTGCTGAAAAACCCATGCAGTTATCCGGGATTTCCGTGGCGGGAAGCAGTAAGCGCAAACAAAATATAGAGGAGTTTAAAAAAACATTTCTGGGAAATGACTATTGGGGAAAGCATGCGGAACTAAAAGGAGACAGTGGGCTAAATTTCTTACACAAGACCGATACTCTTTTCCTAAATCCTGATAAATCCGACACTCTGCTTCTCCAATACAAAAAGACGTTAGGTACAGGCTATGGTTGGACTAAAGATAGCACAAAAGTTACACAAGCCGTAGATATGTTTTGTGTCAAAACAATTTCTCCGGTTACCGTCAACCTACCTCTACTGGGATATGATGTCATTGTCGATATTAACAATTTCATGATCAATTCGGTGAATAAACGCAGAACACGTGAGTATTACATTTACAGTCGGTTTATTCCACACTCTTTTTCTTCCGAACAGGAGAGAATCAAAATTGAAAAGAACCGTAGAGATGTATATTACAACTCTTCTCGCCATTTCTGTCGGGCTCTATTTAATAACCAATTGAAAGAAAATGGTTACCTTCTCTCATTTGGAACATTCGCATCAGATTATCTGAAACCACAATCCCGGAGTTATATAGATATAGCTCCGTATCTTGTGCGAAAATCGAATGATGAAATCATGCTCGTCGGGTTGAAAGGCAAAACATTGATCATTTCCTACTTCAGTCAGTACAAAAGAGGCCCGGTAAATCTTACTAACTTTAAAGATAAGGATGGTCTATTAAAAACACCATGGGAATACTATTCCTCTGAAGATAAATCCTATATTAATATCACGAGTGATACTTGTATAATAAGGAGAAGCGGAACATTACCTGAATATAATATTATTTTTTCCGGGAAAATGGCTTCCAAATGCGGTGGTGCACTATTGCCTGACAATTATGAGCCAGGAGAATATCCCTCTTTAGACTCATCAGTAAAAGAAGATGAAATTTCAGTAGAGGTACCCGCAATAACAAGACAAAATGACCGGAATCAGGTTCAGAAAGAAACCCCGAATCTTTCAAACAAATTCATATCCAACAATAAATTAACCTCCTTCACCCAACACTTCGCGACCTTCGCCAAGGACTACCCACAGGAGAAAGTCTATCTCCATTTCGATAATACCGCCTATTTCCTAGGTGAAACGATGTGGTTCAAAGCTTATGTAGTAACAGCCGAACGCAATGGTCTTAGCTCATTGAGCAAAACCCTCTATACCGAATTGGTCACTCCCGAAGGTAATATCGTGTCGACCAAGAAGTATAAGATCGAGAACGGGCAGTGCCACGGCGAGTTTCAGCTGCCGGACTCGATGTACAGCGGTTTTTATGAAGTTCGGGCCTATACCCGTTATATGCTTAATCAGGAGAAGGAATATCTCTTTTCGCGTGTCTTTCCCGTCTATGAAAAGCCGAAGAAGGCTGGAGAGTATAACCTCCGTAAGATTCGGGAGCGCTACTACTCCCAACGTGTACCGGGTCAACGCAAAGTTTATGAGCAAAAAGGCTCTCTGTCGATGACCTTTTATCCCGAAGGAGGAAATCTGGTTGTCGGACTTAAATCAAAAGTCGCCTTCAAAGCTACCGGAAAGGAGGGCGAGAATGCTATCGTCAGCGGAGAGATTTTGGATGCTCAGGGTAATAAGGTTTCTGAAATAGAAACCACCTATCTCGGTATGGGAACTTTTGAGTTTACCCCCGGAGCAGGGAAATACACCGCAAAAGTGCATTATAACGATAAAGAATACAGCGTCGAATTGCCGCAAGCTCTGTCCGCCGGGTTTGCGATGACGGTCGATAATACTGACAACGATAAGATCAATTTGCTGATACAGAAAAGTCCGCAACTTGTCTCCGATTCGTTAGGGATAACCTTTTCCTGCCGTGGAAAACTATATGCATCAGACTATGCGGTTATGGGGGCCGAAAATATGACTGCACTCTCTATTCCCAGTCGAATGCTACCTACTGGTGTATCACAGATTACGCTCTTCAACAGAGCTGGAGAAGTCTTGAGCGAACGCTTAGTCTTTGTTAATCACAATAGTCAGATGAAGATTTCTGCCGTGCAGGATAAACGAGAATTCCAGCCCTTCGAAAAAGTAAATATGGACTTCCAGCTCAATGATCTGAAGGGCAATCCGGTGGAAACGACTTTCTCGGTGGCGGTACGCGATGCAGCCTCTTCCACTTACAATCCCTACAACGACAATATCCTGTCGAATCTTCTGCTTTCCTCCGAGCTGAAAGGCTACATTGAAAATCCAGGCTACTACTTCGAATCGGACGACCCGGCCAGACGGGCAGCTCTGGATTTGTTGATGCTCACCCAAGGCTGGAGCCGTTATGTCTGGAAAGAGATGGCGGGAGTAACCAAGCATGAAGTAAAACATCCGATTGAAAAAAGCCTGGTTATTGAAGGGCGAGTCCTGTCATTATCCAAGAAAAAGCCCAAACCGAATGTGGAGGTGCTGATGTTTATGACCTTGCCCGACAGCACCAGCCA
>JAUZOF010000344.1 GCA_030706585.1 Bacteroidota bacterium | reverse complement strand
TACACGGGCAAGGATTGAGTTGTTTGATGCAAGTGGTCTGAAAGTAGCTACTATCTACGATGCACAGATCAAAGCCAACGAGCTGTACAAGATAGAATATGTACCTGCTGCGAATATTATCCCGGGCAGCATACTCTTCTACCGACTGACACTCGATGACAATGTGATTAACGGAAAAGTAATCTACACACCCAGATGATTGATCTGGTAAATTAAACCTAAGCCTGACAGGTCGTAAGGACCTGTCAGGTTTTTCCACATTACTACCGGTGCGGTAAACCTGCTATATAAAGAAGGGTTTTATAGAAAAGGGTTTTTGCAGGAGCTGCGCCGGTAGTTTCTGTATCTGCTACAAAGCTGATAGGCTTTCGGTCTATCAGTTTTTTGCTTTACCCCCATCCTACCTTAAACAATCATTCAAATGAAGATAATTATTGTAACTACATTACTCCTTCTCGCGACTATATCACCTTCTTTTAGCCAGAATGAGCTAAAGAATTATCTGGTTATAAAGAGTAAAACCGGCAAAGCCTGGACTGTAATCCCCGAAGGAAAGAAAATTAAAGTCTTAATGACCAACAAGGAATTACACAAGGGGACATTTCACCTTGACCTGAATCAGGAAACAGGGGAGTTAGCCGGTATAATCATTAAGGGAGACACACTCCTTACAAGTGAAATAACATACATCAGTTATAATTCACGTCAGGATGCAAGTATTACCCTAATAGCTCTGGGAGCTATTTATTCTTCGATAGGATTGTTAGGGTTGTTATCTTCAAATAAATCAGATTCGCATTTGGAAATTATCCCAGCAGACGCCATAGCTTATTCCACGCTGGGTGTGGGAATAGTTCCATTAGCAATTGGTGGTTTGATTTCCAGACCAAAGAAATACCCGCAGAACAACTGGGAGTACTCATGTTTACAAACAGCATCGAAAAAGAACAGTAAGGAATTTTCAAAGAAAATAGATTCAAAGTAACTGAATTGATGATAACAAACCTAACAGGTCTCAAAGACCTGTTAGGTTTAAGACGCTCCCCTCCCTTTCGCTCATCGGAAAAGGGAGGGGAATCAAACGATCTTATTATTCGGGGTGCGATATTAAATCGCACTCCGATTCGTTTCCCACAACCTGACAGCGTCGATAGACCTGTCAGCGTTTAATTTTTTTCTAGCGCTGTCAGGTGCAAGCACGCTGACAGGTTTGCGGTGTGCGAGGATAAGCCTATTTAATCAATCGTCCTTCGATGATGTAGCAGGAAAACCTGACAGGTCTTTGAGACCTGTCAGGTTTTGAATAATAGACCTTCAGCATCGTATCGAACGGGTCTCTATGAGCGACCCGTTCGAAAAAAGTCACCTTCAATATTTATACAGCCACACCTCACCCACCACTTAATATTCTTACATTTTTACACTTTACTTCCACTATTCTCTATTAATTCATTATTATTCCTCTTTTAAATCTTTCAATCTCTCACATTTTGCTTTATACCAAAACCCGCATTATTTAGACTCAATATCAAATACCGCCACATTGACCAGCTCGTCCCTAAAGGTATAATTTTCAACAAAAAACTCATCATCATCTTACTATTTTCATTGCCCCCATCAATACCCGAGATACTACGCCACAACAACAAACACCATATTACACTGTTTTTCAACCTATTAAATACACACACGATAAAAAGCAGAAATGTAAAATTTTAGTTGTTAATTTCACATTCAATTGTTTTCTAAATAAAATAATCTGCTTACCTTTGCAATACAGTCTTCAACACTGTTTACAGCATGAGGGCTAAGGGTTGAATTGACACGGTTAATCAATCAACATTAATTATCAAATTGCAAAAGCTGCTGAATCATTTATTAAGTCGTATATGCAATGAGATAATGGCGTTCTTTGAAATTTTTTTGCGGGAAGATGTAAAGCTATTGCATGCCCGGCATGATGCAAGTGCTTTACAAAGACAACTGATAAGCAACAGTTTGTAATTCAATGGCGGTTTGGGCTATTCGATATTTATATACGGGTGTTTTATACTGCTACCTGACACAAACATTCTTTCGGTTGGATTAAAAAACAGTGCATTTAATAAAACCTACCCGTTGGTCGGAACAATTCACGATGGAATTTGCAAAACCAATCTGTTGGTCGATCATTTTCCGGTGGAATTAGCCAAACCGACCCATTGGTCGGAGCAATTTACGCTGAAATTTGTCAAACCAATCCGTTGGTCGATCAATTTCCGGTGGAATTAGCGAAACCGACCCGTTAGTCAGAGCATTTTACGTTGGGTTTTGTCAAACCAATCCGTTGGTCGATCAATTTCCGGTGGAATTTATTAAGAGCCTGTTTAAATTTTACCGAAATCTTTTTATATAGTAGGTCAATCGTCTTTCTTTGCTCCTTTTTTAGTCTCTTTCCGGCTTATTTTTCACTTTTCCCCCTTGATTTAGCCCGCTAAATCTACGGGATAAAAGCAAAAAATATACCTGGAAATAGCCCTAAAAAAGTCGAGCAATAAAATTCAAACAGGCTCTAACCTATCTGTTGGCCGAATGATTATCTGTTCCTCCTGTAGAATACGTCGTCAACTCAATTTTTTCCGTGAGTTATATCTCAAGTATTAATTAAACTATTTTTGTATGAGAAATTTTTCTACTTCAAAACTGACAATTCGTAAATTGTCAACGTTATCCATCAATCTGATTGGCGCAGTGCGCAAGTCAGGAATCCCCGAGGCACAGCAAGGTGCTATATACGAGGAGTTAGTGAATCAGGATGCCTTATTCACACTTGCCATCGCCAGGAGCCGTTACAGCTCGCAGAACCAATCGCTTACAGCGATTTCAGCAGAGCGTAGCCGAATTATTTCAGGCTTCAAGGGCATAGTCTATAACCTGACTAAATCACCGATTCAGGCTGAACGGGATGCAGCAAACCTGCTCTATCCGGTATTCACCAGTTTCGGTAGAAGTCTGACTAAAACCATTATCAGCGAACAGACTGGTGTGATCAACACTTTTTTGGCAAAGCTTAGAGAGCAAAAATACACTGATGCTCTCAATGCCATTAATCTATCCAGTTGGAAATCAAAAGTGGAGGAGCTGCAACAATCATTTGTAGACCAATACGTTGACCGTGACTCCGACCAGAAAGACATCAATGTTACCAAGTCGGCTACGGGTATGCGTGAGGGAGTGACTGATGCGATCAACAACTACTATGATTGGGTCAAAGCCACAGCGATTGTCAACAAACAAGAGAGTTGGAAAAATCTGGCAGAAACTCTGATGCAGAACTACAACAACGCTGTTTCGAGCATTTCGACAAACACTGACAATACGAGCTCTACTGACAGTAGTTCATCTGCCCCAAAAAGTGAAACTGATAGTACGGCAAAGTAATGAAAACTAACAGGTTTTGAAAACCGGTTAGGGTTACACTGTATGCAATACCTTTTTTGCCGGGAAAGAGTTTGCATGAGGCGATAAGCCAGTTATTGTAAAAAGAGTAATGATCAAACGCCCCGCAGCTGTAATGGCTGCGGGGCGTTTTTATTTACAGATTCAACTACTCTTTGATTATCATTTTCTGAATAATAGAACCGTTTTGCATAGTGACGACTATGACATAAACACCGGCATTGAATCCCCGGGCTGGAATTGAAGATACATTTTCCGGGATGTTAAGTTCTCTAACCTTAAGACCTTCTATTGAAAAAATCTGCACCCGTTGTATTGGTGCGTCCGATACGATACAGATAATATCCCCATCTGTAACCGGATTGGGGTAAATCCTCAATGAATTTACAGTTGAATTTACAATTCCGGAAGAATTAGCTGTTTGAGCATCAGTAATCTGTTTTACCAGTTCATTAAGATATACCTCAACGTTAGTGTAGCTTTCACCGGAGGAGATTAACGGCCCATCTGCCGGATTATTCGGATCAAGACCATGTGCGGTTTCCCAACTATCAGGCATACCATCATTATCCGTATCAGTAGGTACATCTTCAGGGTTAAAGTTATAGGCAGGCCATCCGCCCACATCACTCTGGGAATCGATCAGACCACCAGTACTCCCATTGCTTCCGGCACTACAGGAGATGGTTCCATTCAATACATTATCTATAATTCTGGAATCGACCGCATCACGTATCAGAGAAGCTCCGGCGTAAGACGTTACACTGACATAGGCATCTTCAGCAGACTGGGTTGATACAAAAGCCATTGGAAACGGAGTAAATGACTGAAGTTCAGACAGAGGTTTTGTACCAAGATAATACGGCTGAAAACCCAACCAGTTATCAGCAGTAACAAACGGACTATTCTTCATCACATTTCCACTCAGATGAAAAACGCCCCACACCCCTGCCGGTTGGCTACTGGATCCATCGTCAGGCCAGGGGCTAAAAATCCGGTAGCTGACCTCTCCTACCCTTGTTGCCGGACCTGAACGGTAATAATTGTTGATGATATTATGAGATCCTCCTTCCCCACCATAACCGGAATTATTACCCCAATTGTAGATGACATTGTTTCGGAAATCGACCATTTCAATTGACGGATTATTGGTATTCTGGCTTCCACAAAAACGGGGATTACGACTATCGTGGCAAGCCAGGAGGTTGTGGTGAAAGCTGGCAGGTGCACCTCCCCATATACCACCATAGCCGTGTGAAACTTTTGTATGAAACGAATAACGTAAGCTCTCAGACAGTATGCACCACTGCATAGTAAAATTCTTATTATCATAGAAGGAGGCACACTCATCTATGCTCCAACTCATGGAACAGTGATCAAGGATTACATTAGACAAATTACGCCCCCATATCGCATCAGCCCCATCCCAGCCAAAGGTAGGATTGACTGCCGCTGCTTCATCGCCCATCCTGAAACGCATAAAGCGGATAATAACATTATTGGCCGATACCAATACCGGATAGTTTTTCAAACAAATGCCATCCCCCGGCGCACTTTGCCCTGCAATGGTGAGATCACCGTTGGATATCTGAAGCTTGTTGGTCAGAGGAATCACTCCTGCTACCTTAAATAGAACTATCCTGGCGCCTGACTGATTGATTGCCCAGCGTAAT
>JAUZOF010000343.1 GCA_030706585.1 Bacteroidota bacterium | reverse complement strand
TTAATACTTTTACTTTCTAATAAACTTTTTACTATTTCTACATTATCATGTAACTGGTCTAATGTTTTACCTTTAATAGTAATATAATATGAAGCTAAAAATAGTTTTAGTCACTGCTCTGGCATTGGCGACACAATGGATTTGTGCTCAGGAGGGTAAAATGCTCACCTTAGAGCAATGCCGGACTATGGCTCTGGAGAATAATAAAAAAATAAAGGCCGCTCAATATGAGGTAGATGCATCGAAACAGGCTGCGAAAGCTGCCAATGTTAGCATTTTGCCCTCTTTTAGCAGTTCGCTGATGGGAGTACATTTGGGAAAACCCTTGAGCAACCTCTTACCGGCTCAGCTGGGCAGTGGTAGCATCGATGTTACGCAACCTGTATATGTCGGTGGAAAAATATATAATGGACGGAAAGCTGCCGCTAAAGCAGTTGAAATTTACGAAGGACAGAAACAGTTGACCGTGACCGAGGTGCTGATCAGTGTGGAGAAGGCCTATTGGCAGGTGGTACAGGTGAAAGAAAAAATACGCCTGACCGAAAAATACAGGGACATGTTGCAATCCTTGCACGAGGATTTGAAAAACTCGTATAACGCCGGTCTGATCTATAAAAATGATTTGCTGAAAGTCGGGGTTAACCTGAATGAAACCAACTTCAATCTGGTAAAAGCTAATGATGGATTGACGCTTGCAAAGTTAAATCTGGCTCAAATGCTCGGTATGGTAAATAATGTTGATTTTGCAGTCTCCGATACCATCGGGGATAGTTATGAAATGGTTAGTCGGCCCGATCAGGCCAACCTAATCGATAACCGGACAGAAGTCAAGGTGCTGAATAAAGCGATTGAAGTGCAAAAGCTCCAGACCAAAATCATAAAAGCCGATTTGTTGCCAACAGTCGCATTAACGGCGAGTGGCATGACTTCTCTCGGTAAAAAAATCAATATGACCAATGGGAAAGACCAGATGTACACCTATTATGCCATGGCCAGCGTTAAAATTCCTCTTTTTGACTGGGGAAAAACATCCAAAAAGGCCAGGGAACAGAATTTTAAAGTGAAAGAACAGCAGGTGCAACTGGAAGAAACGAAAGAGCTCCTGAATCTTGAAATTCAGAATGCCTATATGAGCCTAAACCAGTCAGTTAAGAAAGTGGAATTGTCAAAACTGTCATTGCAACAGGCAGACGAGAATCTTCGCCTGGTTAATGATCGTTTTAAGGCCGGAACAATTGTCGGAAAAGATGTACAGGAAGCACAGGCGATCTGGCAACAAGCTTATAGTAATCTGATTGATGCAAAGATTGAGTACAGGATTAATCAGGCGGCATATAAAAAGGCAAAGGGAGAGTTGCGTTAGGTATTGTAATCAATACCCTGAGGGTTATTGCAAATTTTCCAAAGGTTCGATGCTATTGAATTGCATCGAACCTTTTTTAGTTTAAACAGGCATTTATATCACAATCACTTCTTCTTCATTGATTAATTGATCATAACGTTCTTTGTTGAACATATATAAGTAAGGAGACCGGTGTGCTCCGATATTTCTTTGTTCATCCAATTTGGTGATCAAATCCATGGATACCAGTTTCTTTGTAAAATTGCGAATATCCAGTTTCTTATTCAATATAGTTTCGTATAAAGAGTGAAGTTCGGGCAATGTGAATTTTTCCGGTAACAGTTCGTAACCTATAGGATGATGGTGGATAAATATTTTCAACGCTTTAAGGGCTTCTTTGATAATATCCGCATGGTCAAAAAGCAGTTCAGGCAGATTATTTATATCCCACCAGCAACACTCTTCCAGATAAGCAGAACCGGTAGGTTGAACCAATGAGAACTCAGTCAATGCAAAAAAGGCTATTGATACGAAATTATCAAACATCCAGTGATCATCATCTATTTTAATTCCGGTTATTTTGCTATAAATCTCTGGAGTAAAACCTGCATCTTTTACACGATCCGGATTGCTGAATACTTTAAACTGGTGTAAGAAAAGATTATCCAGTTGAGTTCGATATTGAACAATCCGAAATGCTGCGTCATCTACTGTTTCCGTCTTAAATACATACCCTCCGGGTAATCCCCATTTTTGAAAGTTTTGAGGCCGTTGTAACAATACTTTCAGCTCTTTTTCGTGATAACCAATAATGACACTGTCCACACTGATATTTCTATAAAAATACTTCAGACCATCCATCACCTGGTCTTCCATTATTTTCCTGAGTTCTAATTCATCCATAATAGTGATTTTTCAAATCGAATTGATTGTTTAAATATAATACTGACTATCGGTTTTTCCGGAATGAAGACAATTGAATTTAATCGTATCTACACTACACTCCGGATTTAGATAACTATGTCTTATTGAAAACAGAAACAAAGATACTCATTTTTCTTGCATTCTGTATATTGTACGCAATGTTTGTAGTAATTATAAATACCGGGAAATCATAGTTATAATATGTGGGTAAACAATAAAAAAGAATAAATTGAAAATTTGTTGATTTCTTGTAAGTAGTTGGTGCATAGCTTTTTATAGCTGTATTGTCGTTTAATTGTATATTTTACAC
This sequence comes from Bacteroidota bacterium, assembly GCA_030706585.1. GTDB lineage: Bacteria > Bacteroidota > Bacteroidia > Bacteroidales > UBA7332 > CAXXIC01. The sequence continues at coordinate 2,568 of JAUZOF010000343.1, read as the reverse complement.
CTTATTGCGTCTATTGTACGTAATATGGAAATGTATTATCATTGCGTAATAATTACGTAATGAACAGCAAATGACGTCATCTAAAACCAACTAAACCGACTAATAAATGAATAATGCTTAGACAAGAAATTACGATTCCATTCAATTAATACCATTAAAAAACAAACATCCTTATGAAAAAGAAATCAGTTTATTTAAGTGTTTTACTAGCTACAATGCTTGTAAATGCACCTGAAGCATTCTCTCAGGGAAAAGCGAAAGAGAAACAGGTGCAAAAAAGTGATTCAACTGTAATCGTCAATACCAAGGAAGAGAAAAAAAGTAATTTGATGCTGAGTGCGGAGAGCTCCTCTAGTCCTCGACAATTGAACATTGGGTTACCATTTGCTGGTGATATTCTCATCTTGGAAAATGACCTTCCCGTAGTTTATTCCTTTTGGACACAAATGCCGATGACTACCTGGCGTTACGACAACAGTATCGGTCGGATTGGTTTGATGTCATTCGCTGAAGGAGCGCTGACTTTTGGAAAAGTTGGGTATTGTGTGACCTCCTGGGATCGCGATCCAAGTTCTAAATTCAAAGGTTTTGCGTCAGTATATACTTCAAATTACGGTAGTTTGAAGTATGATGCTACCGTGACTGGGCCAATCGGAAAAAAAGGTTGGGGATATATGCTCGGCTTTAATGAAACCTACGATAGAGGCAGTGGTACCAATTATCAGTTTACTCCATGGGGTGACAGGGCTGAGTTTTTCAAAGCGGCTCTTATGAAAAAGTATAACCAGGGTAAAATCAAACTTACCTATAAATATGCCACAAGTAAAACACTTTATGGTGTTTATGCGCCACTGGTTTACGAAGGTAATGGAAAGACATCATCTGTTGATGGATTTAAGCTTGGATCAGACTCGTATATTCTGGGCAGTGGTAAATTCCCTTATTATGATTACAACACGGGCGCATCGAAATGGGCAGATCTGAATAGTGATTCGGCTTCAAGAACGCTTTCGCATACTATTTATCTAAATGGAGAGCATCGCTTCAAAAATAATATGAAGCTGACCTATTCATCTATGTATATGAAATCGAAAGCAGCATTTACGATTCAGTATCCGATCAGTTTAGGGGTTACGGATGTCGATCAACAAGCAACTACCGGTAGTACTGCTTATTATCATGGCACAACCAATCCATACAATGGGCCGGTACAAATGATAGCAGCTCAATATTACCCTCAGGTGGATATTAACACCTCTCTTTCTCGTATTGAATTGACAAAAAAAGTGGGTGCTAACGACCTGAGAGGAGGCTTAACTTATCAGTATTATGATGCACCGGAATTGTCCTATGGAGGTATATATTATCAGACAGTAGAAAAAAATCCGCAATTGCTGGATTATTCTCAATATTGGGGAGCTGTAAAAGCAAATCCTTTAATGCCAACGGCCGGTGTAGGTGCGTATAAAAGAACAACGACCAACAGAGCTGCATTATACTTTTCAGATGATATTGTGTTTAATAAGTGGTTAAATGGAGGAATTGGTGCTCGTATTGAGAATCAGAGATACAAGGAACTGCATTCACCATATGCAAATCAGTTCCAGAACAATAGAGAGCTTGTAACGGCAGATGTAAATAATAAATGGAATAAGGTATTTGCCGGAAACGTAGTAGCAAAAGCAACTAAAAACTTTGGGTTCTTAGCTGATGCAACTTACAATGACTATTATTCTCCATATTGGGATTATAATCAGAAAGATGCTAATGGAAATCCGGTATCCGGAGCACTGACCAGTGTTTTTAAAGACAATCAGCAGAGTGTGTTTAATGTAGGTGGAGGTATCTATTGGAATCACGGAGATTTATTTAGCATTGTGTCCAAAGTGACTCATATCAGCAAGAATAATATTGTGACTTCGCAGACCGGATATAATGCTTATGGACAATCACAAATGGTCTATCCTATAATTTATGATATAAACACTATGGGATGGACTACCGATGTGCTCACTTCTCCATTCAAAAATTTCAATTTGCATTTTCTGTTGACGTTGCAAAAACCACAATATAAAAATTACTCTTACAAGGTATTTGACAACACCTATAATTATAACAATAATATAATTCCGGAATTGTCAAAAGTATTGATGGAAATTGATCCGAGCTACTATATCTTCAATCGCGATGTGAGACTATGGGTAAGTATGCGTTATTACGGAAAACAATATGGTAATCCAACCAATGCATTTACATATAATGGTTGGTGGGAGAACTTTGGAGGAATTGACTATCATGTAAGCAGAAGTGTTGATCTGAAGCTTCAGGTGGTTAACTTCATGAATCAGAGTGGTGTAAAAGGCGCCTTGGTTGGTGGAGACCAGATTACAGATGCTTCTTCTTTTGTGGGAAGAAAAATCGTAGCTGGTGGTATTCGTCCAAGAACACTTGAACTAACAGCAAACTTCAAATTTTAATCTAAACAAACTCCCGGGATAAAACATCAAATGACTATTATCCCGGGTACTTTCAACAAATCTTATATTTCAAAACAACCCGCTTAAAACT
>JAUZOF010000342.1 GCA_030706585.1 Bacteroidota bacterium | reverse complement strand
TTTGAAAAATCGTCAATCGTAAACGCAGGATTTTTTGTTTTAATTTTATCAAGCACGCTAATGGTGGTTGCAGTAGTCATATCACTGGCGCCGCCTTGCGCTTCAAAAATATTATCAATAACATAGCGTTTAGGTCCTAATTCACCTAACGATGTACTATCTGTCTTGTCGCATCCGGTGGGAGTAACAAATAATTTTGCACCAATATTTACAAATCCATAAGTACTTGTCCGCGGCTCAATAGATACCACCATTTTGTAGGTCATGTTCTTACCTGACGTTCCCTTATCTACTTGCAATAGTTTGAATGTAATATCGGAACTTACACGTGAAGAGTCAAATTGAAAAGCCATACGTAGGTCAGTTTTGTCAAACTTACCAGGGTAAAACGCGAGTGCGTTATTATTTTCACCTATCTTCAGCCCAAATGCCGATGCAGAATCAGCTACAAGGAAATTAGTTGAATATGTAGTTACTCCATATACGTATGGGGAAGCAGTTGTGCCAGATCCGGAACGAGTACGTTCTTTAATCACTTTACCCCAATTCAGCAAACTTATAAAGTCGCTCACAGATTCCACAAGTACGGCGTTTCCTCCTCCTTGGTAACTCTGAAGACGGCCCCAGTCTTTACCATTTATTAAACCAAAAGCATGTTTTCCTTCTGTCGCATCGATGCCGGCAAAGAAAATCCCATTTCTGGTAGGTAAATGTGATGAAGCAATTGTTTTATTATAAGGCACCAACGGGTCAGTTGCACTAGCTACCCAAAATAATGTATCAGTAAAAGCAGTATTTGAGATTTTAAAATAAGTAGTAAGTACATCGTCAGAGGGATCAGTATTATTTATATTATCCTTCAGGTTGTTAAAATGCCACAGAAGGTCCCACTGCGGAAACTTGTAGTCGGTAGGGAACACGGGAGATGTCTTACTATAGTCTGGAAAACCATTGTCCAAAACCGTAATGGTAACCCCTGCCTGAACGGTATTCTTATAATTACCTCCATTTAGATAGGCGGCGGTAGCGTCCGACGTCGGAGCCCAAAGGCTGCTTTTTGTTATTTGCGCATTCATTGACATAGCCCCCCATGCCAACATTCCAAAAAAGAGTAAAGTTTTTTTCATAATCTAATGATTTAAAAAGGTTGATATTAATGTACTGAATTGAATGTATAACCAATACTTCGTTAAGCTTTTAGTTGTCTATTTGATATACAGTAAAATAAGTTGTTTTTAAAAGATGCTTATTCCCTTGAAATCAGCATCTTTAAGGATTGCATCACCAATACTTAAAGTCGTAATCTTTCAGATTCATAAGCAATATCCTTCAGTTATATCAAGCACATTAAATAAATCTCTTAGGCTCAATAAATGGAGAAGTGATTTTATGATAAAGGTTCTTATGCTTTATTTAGTGATACCGCAACGCGTGAATTTTCTTCAGAGGAACGATATAGTAAATACGGAGAACAACGATTTCGTCAGCAATTTGAACAGAAGGTTGATTTTATGAACTTCCACAAAGAACTGGATTTATCCCGCTTTACCCGATTCGTTTACAAAAACGATATTGAAGCATTTTTGCCGTTGTCCACTCTAAATCTCTTAAACGAGACATTTTATTAGTCGTTGATAGATTTACCGGCAAAAACTAAGCAAAACAAAGACTCATCTTTTTTTCAACCGATGTAAATGCAAATGCAATCGACGTTCCGGATTACTACCATTGCCGTTTTCAGATCGAATTCAGTTACTGGGATATCAAACAAGCAACCGGGTTAAATCATTCGTTTTTTTGATTCGTCTATTCAGGTTGCGAATAGAAACATCACAAAGATAGGTGTCAATGTGGTTCTATACGGTCAAATTTTGTTGATTTACAATAGTTATTTATCAATAAACCGCATATTTAGCTGCCACGGCAGAAAAGGCAAAGGAAGGAGGTTGTCGATTTTTCTTAGTCGTTTCACAAATAGAGCGTATTTGAGCGAAAAGATTTGCACCGAAGAGGGATTTGAAGAATCCGCTGACCTTGTGGTTGATTTTTTATTAAAGCGGAGAATCTTGAAGCCCAGTCTTATTGCGGATAATGCTCTTTAAGGTAAATGAGTTCACGCAGCAAATTAGCCGTACAGATTTGATGGTTCTCAACCTTCATCCCGAAGTAAGAGACCCAACAATCTGTGGATAAAATGGATTTGAGAAGCCCATTGGGGAAAACAGATTCAATGGCCGTTTTATCACGGGAAGCACGAACGGAATAATAACCTGAGTTCGCGATAAGAAAATACAAATAAAAAGGAGAGAATAGTTGTATTGGTATAAGCGTTTAGATCGTCCGGGTTAATTTGTAGATTATGAACGTATAGGGTCTTTTAAGACCATTCTTTTTATGAGTAAATCAAAGATTCTCTCCATATTTGAGCGTCTATTGTACCTAAAGTGGTACTCATCCAGATATCCTTGAAGCCTTTATTTGCTACAATGGTGATGAATTCCTCTAAGCCAACCTTTGAGATTCAAAATGTGGATATGTATATCTTGAAAGCTCTTTCCATTTTCAGATTTTACTTGTTGGAGATTGGGATAGTAGTTTTTTGCTAATGTATGTTTCAAAGAAAGGTTTGAATGAATTGGCAGAAGCATTGTCGATACATTGCGCATAAGCACGTCCAACTCCGTCTGGTACTATTTCCAAAACGACTATAACGAGCTTTTTGTCTCCTCTGCTTCGACCTCGTTTACCCTTCCTCTCCACCGATGTAGAATTCATCCACATGGACTAATCCGCTGATTGGATGAAGCTTACTGCTGGATATAGCTTGTTGTATTTTCCACTTAAACACCCAGTAAGTTTCTTGGCGTAATTCAAATTTTTGAGATAATTCCAAAGTTGACATTCCTTTCTTCTTTGTACTTATCTTAAATGTGATATGAAAAGCCAGGAGCAATGGAAATATACATTTGTCAAACATAATTCCCCCGGTTCGACGAAAGGTGTAACCGCAGTTAAGTAGTTTGGTGATAGCTCTGCTTTCGGCATTGCTAAAAGTCAGCCTCCAGGCTGGCAATGTATCGCTAAGTGAAAAAAAAGAAGGCGGCTTCAGTCAATAAGATTGGAGCCGCTGCTATTTCAGCGGTGTGAATAAGTGTGATAACTCATGTAGTTTTGTTGTTTTTGAGTTCCGATCCGAAAACAACATCAGTAGGGTGATGGCATAGCCAGAGGGTTATGGATTTCTTTTACCTTAACAGTAAGGCCGGAGGCCTTGATTTTATGACGACGAAGGCAGAGTCATTCGCCGAACGGCGTGCTGGCAGAAGAAGGTAAATGCTATCCCGTATAGAAAATATTACAGACGTAAGTGACTGGATGACATCAAGTCATCCAATCACTATTTCGCAAAAGCAACACAACTGTTTTATCCCCTCTAAACACCTTCAATACTCATCCGGTTTCGGTCTGTTTCACCGTCCCCCTTTCCCCAGTTGTATTTACCTTTCCCGATTCTATTCCAATTATCTGGCACCAGTGGATAACCGGAGGCCATATCTTCTTTATCAGTCTTATCAGCATATATCCTCCATTCGAATCGTTTGTGGTTGGCTAAGGTGGAGTGCCTCCATTCTAAAATGGAACGCTTTCTTTTTTACTCTTCAAATGTGGCATTAATTTAACGGTTTCTTCAAGGGTTGCTTATAGGTTGATTATACCTTTCAATAAGATTTAATATAGATAGTCCTTTCCTTTACTCATATTTTCTCCATAGATATCCCATATAACAATATGATATGCGTTATCTATGGGATATCCATGGGATAACCTTAGAATTACCTATAATCAACCTATATTCAAGTATAGGGAAAGGTATAGGAAAGGGGAGCGGTAGAATGTCTGAATTATTCCGATGAAATAGGGATGATAAATATCAGAATGTGTTCATACCATCGGTTTTGTGTCTAATCTTTATCGTGAGTCTGCGACTTATAATCTCGGGACTACTGATATAAACGACGAAAACCGGACTATGGAGAATAACCAACCCGATTTAATCCTATTTTTGTATCTGATATCTATTCACGATAACATCCCAACATCAAATAAACATTATTATGTCAGAAAAGAAATTCAGATTTGAAACCCTGCAAGTACACGCAGGTTATCAGAAAGCAGACAAAACCACCAACGCACGCGCTGTGCCTATTTACCAAACGACAGCTTATACATTCAACAGCGCCAAGCATGGGGCGGATTTGTTTGAGCTGAACGAGTTCGGCAACATCTATACCCGATTGATGAACCCGACTACCGACGTGTTTGAGCAACGAATGGCGGCACTCGAAGGCGGTGTGGCTGCCCTGGCTGTGGCATCGGGTCACTCGGCGCAGTTTATTGCTTTGAATAATATCCTCACGGTTGGTGATAACTTCGTTTCGTCTCCATATCTGTACGGTGGTACCTTCAACCAGTTTAAGGTGACATTCAAAAGAATGGGCATTGAGGCTCGTTTTGCCAAAAATGACTCCGCTGAAGAAATGGAGAAACTGATTGACGAAAACACCAAAGCGCTCTATACCGAAAACATCGGAAATCCCTATTTCAATATTCCTGATTTTGAGAAAGTGGTGGCATTGGCCCGCAAATATGACCTGCCATTGATTGTGGATAACACCTTTGGCTGTGGCGGTTATCTTTCCCAACCGATAAAATGGGGTGCAAATATCGTGGTGGAGTCGGCTACCAAATGGATTGGTGGTCACGGTACCAGCATGGGCGGTATCATCGTGGATGGCGGCAACTACAACTGGGGCAATGGCAAATTCCCACAATTCACCGAGCCGTCGGAAGGTTACCACGGATTGGTGTTTTGGGAAAGATTCGGCAACATTGCCTACATCATCCGTGCCCGTGTAGAGGGATTGCGTGATTTGGGTCCTGCTATCAGTCCGTTCAATTCCTTTATGTTGATTCAGGGACTGGAGACCCTTTCTGTTCGGGTGAATAAGATTTGCGAAAATGCGATGGCATTGGCTAAATGGCTGGAGGAGCACCCGAAAGTGAGTTCGGTCAGTTACCCCGGACTGGAAAGCCATCCGTACCACGATATGGCGAAAAAATACCTGACCAATGGTTTCGGAGCAGTAC
>JAUZOF010000341.1 GCA_030706585.1 Bacteroidota bacterium | reverse complement strand
TATTCGGGCGAGAAGAAGGTGGGTGGGAAATCTGTGGAGTTCGTTGACCTGGTTCCGGTAAATACTAAAAAAGAGATTGAAAAAATCACCGTACAAATTGATAAAAACCAGCACACACTGACTTCTATCTTTATCCAGAATAAAAATCAGAGTAGCCAGTTGATTACGATTAAAAACTACAAAAGCGGCTTAAATCATGCCGATAATCTGTTTGTTTTCAATAAAAAACAATATCCTAAAGCTGAAGTAATCGATTTAAGATAATCAGAGACAATAAATATGATCGAAAAAGTGAAATGCCTGATCATCGGATCAGGTCCGGCCGGATTTACGGCGGCTATTTATGCCGGAAGAGCAAACCTCTCTCCGGTTTTGTATGAAGGAATTCAACCGGGTGGACAGCTTACCACCACTACCGAAATCGAGAACTTTCCCGGCTATCCGAGTGGTACGACCGGAGTAGAAATGATGGAGGATTTACGCAGCCAGGCCGCACGCTTCGGGACTGATGTGCGTGGTGGTATTGCTACTGCGGTTGATTTCTCTGCGGCACCTTATAAAGTAACGATTGATGGCGAGAAGGAAATTGAGTCTGATACAATTATCATCTCTACCGGAGCCACAGCAAAATACCTGGGACTTGCCGATGAGCAAAAATATGCAGGAATGGGTGTTTCAGCCTGTGCGACCTGTGACGGATTCTTCTATCGTAAGAAAACGGTTGCAGTTGTCGGAGGTGGAGACACCGCTTGTGAAGAGGCTATTTACCTGGCCAACCTTGCCAGCAAAGTATATCTGATTGTACGCAAACCTTTCCTTCGTGCTTCTAAGATTATGCAGGAGCGAGTGATGGACAATCCGAAGATCGAAGTGCTTTTCGAGCATGAAACAGAGGGCCTGTTTGGTGATAATGGAGTTGAAGGTGCTCATCTGGTAAAACGTCGCGGGCAGTCAGATGAAGAGAAAGTGGATATTGCGATTGACGGTTTCTTCCTGGCTATCGGTCATAAACCCAATACCGATATTTTCAAACCATACCTGAAGCTGGATGAGGTAGGCTATATCATTACGGAGAATGGATCAACAAAAACTAATGTTCCCGGCGTATTTGCTGCGGGTGATGTAGCTGATCCGGTATATCGTCAGGCGATTACAGCTGCAGGTTCAGGTTGTAAAGCGGCTATCGATGCAGAGCGTTATTTAAGCGAACAGGGACATTGATTCCCGGTTTTTAAAGAATAGAAAAAGGTAGTCCGGATTTCCCGGGCTGCCTTTTTAGCTAAATAACAGATCCTGTAACTTAGCAATATTCTGTTGATTGTTATAATGTTCCGTCAATGCACTTTGCCGGTTTGATAACATCTGTTCATCAAAAGGTTGTTTGTGCAGCTATAGAATTTGTTAGATTTATTGGATTGAATTGAAGATTCCAATCAGCGTTTCTTCATCTTTTTCCCAGCATAAATCGGCTTGAGCCTTTTCGAAAATAGCCTTTTTATCCGGTTTATTTTCCCATTCTGAAAGCATGTTCTGAATCACTCCGGCCAGATATTGCGGTTCGTAATGATCGATTAATGTTCCAATCTGATAGGCCTCAACCACATTCCGGATTTCCGGAAAATCAGTGGCAAGCACCGGTACTTGTGCTTGTACAAAATCGAAAATACGGTTGGGTAAAGAATAGTAATAGTTCAATCCTCTGTTTTCAAGCAGGCTGATACCCAAATCGGCTGAGATGGTGTAATTGTACAGCTCTTCAAACGGTATTTTACCCATCATGAGAACCTTGTCCTGAAGCCCCAGGCGAAGGATGCGGTCGGTAATTTCCTGCGTAATATCACCGTCTCCGGCGATGCAGAAAACGACATTATTCAGATAAGGCATTGCATCAATGACCCATTCCAGTCCTCTCCCCACATTTACAGCTCCCTGGTAGAGCAGCATTTTTTTACCTTCAAAAGTAAACCGTTTGGGCGTTTTAATTGAGGAATTTCGGGTTAGAGGAGCATTACGCACGACCCCCATTTTAAGTCCGTAGCGTTTATTGTAAATGTCAGCGATAGGTTGACATACGGTATAGGCATATTTTATTTTAGGCAGAATGACGTCTTCAAACGATTTCCAGACACGTTTGATTACAGGGCGATGCACCAATTCGGGCACTTCAGTGAACAGCTCGTGGGCATCAAAAACAATAGGCTTTTTTTTGAGTCGGGCTGCCAGGAAAGCTGCGGGTAATGTGTCCGTATCATTTGACAGGATGATATCAAACTTTCCAAACAAAAGCTTGAAGAATAGTTTGATATTGTATTCTGCATAAAACAAAGCGGTTTTTTGAAATCGCATTTCAAACCGTTCTGTGTGATAAATTCGTTTAATCGGTTGGCTAAAGGGGCGAAAAATACCGGTTAGTTGCGGTTCGAATCCATGTTTCAGGAGAGAAAAGCAAACTTTGTGAACCCGTTGATCGGTATGGAGATCGTTAGTGACAACTACTTTAATTATCTTTTTTGACATTGAATCAGATTAAGGTTTGGTTTACTGAAAACGCAATAAGAAAACGATTATTGCCATTTCAATTTGGCAAAGATAGTCATTTGCCAAATTCATTACTACACGTTTGCCGCTCTGCCTAAAAACAAGTAAGTTTGCAAAAAAGAGAAGCTCATGATTAAGATAGAAGAAAACTACTCGTTACTCCCTCATAATACCTTTCATTTGCAGGCTAATGCCCGGTTTTTTATTGAGTACAACTCCGTTGGAGAATTGGTTGAAGTATTGGCTTTACCCTGGATAAAAGAATATCCGGTTTTCCATATTGGCGGTGGTAGTAATCTTTTATTTAAAGGTGATTATAAGGGAGTCATCCTTCATTCGTCTGTCAAAGGGATGGAGAAGATTGGAGAAGATGAAGAATCGGTACTGGTAAAAGTCGGTTCAGGTGAGGTTTGGGACGATGTGGTAGCTTTTACGGTTGAGGCCGGATGGTACGGCGCAGAAAATTTATCACTTATTCCCGGCGAAACGGGAGCAGCGGCCGTCCAGAATATTGGCGCTTATGGCATCGAGTTGAAAGATATTGTCGATTCGGTAGAAGCTGTCGAAAGGAGTACAGGGAAAATCCGGATTTTCAATAAAGCCGAATGTAAATATGCTTATCGCGAAAGTATTTTCAAGAAAGAGCTGAAAGACCAGTATATCATAACGCACGTAGTTCTCCGACTACAAAAGAAAGAGGAGTTTCACCTGGAATATGGAAATATCCAGTCTGAATTGGCAAAATTTGACACCTTGACATTGAAGAATGTACGTCAAACTATTATCGCAATCCGCGAAAGTAAATTGCCGGATACCGACAAATTAGGCAATGCCGGTAGCTTTTTCATGAATCCTTATGTCGCCTTGCCGAAATATCTGAATCTCAAGCAGGAATATCCGCAGATGCCGCACTATTCGGTATCGGATGATCTGGTCAAAGTGCCGGCAGCATGGCTGATCGAGCAATGCGGCTGGAAAGGTCGGGAATGGGGCGGTGCTGGTGTTCATGACAAGCAATGCCTGGTTTTGGTTAACCGTGGAGGAGCTCTGGCTTCCGATATTGTTGATCTCGCAGCCAATATTCAGACATCCGTAAAAGAGAAGTTTGACATTGACATAACCCCCGAAGTGATTTATATATGACTAAGGTAATTTTCTTAGGCACCGGGACTTCGACCGGAGTGCCAGAGGTGGGTTGTGGGTGTGAAGTCTGTACCTCGGAAAACAGAAAAGATAAGCGCTTACGAACCTCCATACTGGTTATACACGAAGGGAAGCATATTCTTATCGATTGTGGACCTGATTTTCGCTATCAGATGTTGCGCTCGGGAAATAAACGTATCGATGGTGTAGTGATCACCCATGAGCATTACGACCATACAGCCGGATTGGATGATCTTCGTCCTTTTTGTAAAGAGCATCCCGTGCGTGTATATGCCGAACCCGATGTTACTCATAAGCTTCGCACCCGAATGCCCTATTGCTTCAGAGAGGTTCATTTACCGGGTACACCTAATTTGCAGCTTTGCGATATTGACCTTGTGCCTTTTGAAGTGGAAGGAGTTACGGTGACCCCTGTTCGCTTGTTGCATGGCAAATTGCCGATTATGGGATTCCGTATTGGAGATGTAGCCTTTCTGACAGATTTGAGTGAAATACCGGAGAGTGAATACGATAAGTTGAAAGATGTGGAAGTGTTGATTATTGTCGCTTTGCGAAAGAAGAAGCACATCGCCCATCAGAATCTGGAAGAGGCGTTGGCGCAGATAGCGCGGATACAACCGAAGCGATCTTTCCTGATTCACTCAAGCCACCATTTAGGGCTTCATGACGAAATCGTAAAAGAGTTGCCAGAAAATGTAACCCTTTCATACGATGGACTGGAAATAGAGGTGTAAACTTCGGAAGAGGGAGGGGGTACTTCAGAAGTACCCCCTCCCTCTTCAATTATGAATTCATTCACCTCCGGGGTGAATGAATTGGCTTATGAGGTACCCCTCCCCACTTCAATCCTGAATTAATTTACTTCGAAGGTAAACTTATTCACTTCCGAAGTAAACTCATTCACTCCGGAGGTAAATGAATTCAGGTAAAAGGTGAATTTATTTACCTTTGAAGTACCCTCGTTCATCCAAAAGGTGAACTCGTTTAGATAAAAGGTAAATTCATTCGTGTTTGAGGTACCCTGTTAAGCTTTCAGGTATAAAACAAAATCGCCCGAAGTGACTACTTCGGGCGATTTTTGTACTATGATACAGAATCAGAACTTATATCCCAGCGTGAATAAGAGTTGATTGTTGGTCGTTTTTAGAGTAGCTTTTTGAGGTACCATCCAGTTGTCTGAAGGACCGATAGGAGAGAAGGCATAAACATCTTCCTTATTAACTCTCGAAACAAAGGCTAAGTCGGTGTAAACACTACCGAAACGATAACCAAACCCTCCGGTATAATAGTTTGTTCCTCTGTCCAAGGTGTAGTGCGGCAATGTGGCACCAAAAGTTGACATTTCGTAATTTCCATTGATCAGATTGGATTTCAACGGAGAAGATTGGTTGGCATAGCCGGCACGTAGGCTAAATTGAGAGGTAACGCGATATTCAGCACCGATTTTAATATTGTTACCAGCCCTCATATCTTCTTTAATATAG
>JAUZOF010000340.1 GCA_030706585.1 Bacteroidota bacterium | reverse complement strand
CTACGGTGTGTTTCAGGAAGTTATCAATCTTATTATCGTAACGTTTATCTCCGTTCCAGTCGCTTTCGTTGAAGTTGAACAGTAATTGGTATTGAAGGGCTACGTTTTTGGATAGATTGACTTTAATGCCGCCTCCCAGCGGAATCGTCATATTGACACCTGTGCGGAAGATCGAACTGTTGCCTCCAAAGCCGTTGTAATAGTCAGCATAGCCTAATCCTGCAGCTAAATAGGGGGCAATAATGCTGTTTTCGCTTAGGATTTTGCCGTTGTACAATTTGTATTTGCCTAGTAGGTTTAAGTCCCAACGTCCACCAAGAAATTTACGCGTTCCAACTTCTGCTCCGATTTTACCCAATGAAAAATAGCCTCCCAAATCGAATGACTTGTTGAGGTATTTACTTACGCCAATACCGCCCAGGGCATAGAATGGATCCCATTTCCAATACTGATTCTGGATGTCACCACGGTATTCGCTTTTACCAAACTGGCCTTCTATTGCCCAGGGATTGTCAGCATTCTGGGCAATCATAACCATACTGCACATGAAACTTAACAGTAGAATAGAAATCTTTTTCATAATCGTAAAGTTTAGATTAGTATTATTTGATTCGAATGTAAAATCAGCAAATTACTCTTTCATCTATTTGATAAATAAGTCGAAATGTGAATAAAACAAACAACATACCTCAATAACATAATTGATCCTTAAATAGTTTCTTGGGTTATGCCATTTTAACAAAATGCGTTGAAGGGGAGGGGATATGAAAAGTTGTTATTGTGAAAGCGGAATATCGGACAAAAAGAAAGCCCCACAGATAATGATCTGCAGGGCTTTTGAAGTAATATATTTCGGGAATTAGATAATACCTAATTGTTTGAAACATTTTTGGATGGTTTCGATAGCATAGTCAAGCTGTTCGAATGTGTGAGTCGCCATCAGTGAGAAGCGAATCAATGTGCTATCCGGAGCTACGGCCGGAGAAACAACCGGGTTGACAAAGATACCTGCATCAAGCAGCATTTTGGTAACCAGGAATGTTTTTTCGTTGTCTCGGATATACAATGGAATGATCGGAGTCGTTGTGTGGCCTATTTCGCAACCGATTGCACGGAATCCCTTCAATGCATAGTCGGTCAGTTTCCACAAGTGCTCGAATCGTTCCGGCTCACTTTCCATGATATCAAGCGCTGCATTTACTGCTGCTGTTGAAGCAGGGGTAATACTTGCACTGAAGATATATGAACGTGAGTTGTGACGCAGATAGTTAGCTGTAATTTCATCTGTTGCGATGAATCCGCCCAACGATGCGAAAGATTTACTGAAAGTACCCATGATAAGATCTACATCGTCAGTTACGCCTGAAGCGTGGCACAATCCTTGTCCGTTTTTACCGAACACACCCAAACTGTGGGCTTCGTCCACCATCAGGTTGGCATTGTATTTTTTAGCCAGTGGTACAATCTCTGTTAATGGAGCCTGGTCGCCTTCCATACTAAAAACGCCGTCAACAACGATCAGTTTTACTTTATCAGGATCGCATTTAGCCAGTGCTTTTTCCAGAGAAGCCATGTCATTGTGACGGAACTTAACTGAATTGGAATATGACAATCTGCGTCCTTCAATGATTGAAGCATGGTCAAGTTCATCCCAGATAATATAGTCCTGACGTCCGGTAAGACACGATACTACACCGAGGTTTACCTGAAATCCGGTAGAATAAATGATAGCATCTTCTTTACCAACAAATTTAGCCAAGCGTTTTTCCAGCTCAACGTGGATGTCCAGTGTACCATTCAAAAAACGTGAACCGGCACATCCGGTTCCATATTTTTTTATAGCAGCAATAGCAGCTTCCTTAATTTTGGGGTGGTTGGTCAGGCCGAGGTAACTGTTTGATCCAAACATCAATACCTTTTTACCGTTAATGATTACTTCCGTATCCTGATCGCTCTCGATCATGCGAAAATAGGGGTAAACACCAAGTGCTTTTGCCTTTTGTGGGGCATCAAACTCGGCCAATTTCTGTTGCATTAGTTTCATAACATTTGTATAAGGTAGGGTTATTAACTCCTCATTATTTTATCCGAATATCTCAGGTCTTTCGAATTTCGACCGGCAAAAATAGTGAAAAAAATTATAATCCGGATTTTTCACCTGAATTTATATTGAAATATAGAAGGGGACAGGTTGATAATGGGTTTTGAAATGGTTGTATGTGTAAGTAAATCAGCTGGATATTTCAAGATGACCGCGGTTGTTAAATTTGAAACGCTCCTTTAGTTAATCGGATTTTCAACCTGTAAAATCAAATAATGGAGGTTTGGATACTAAATGACAAACAGTTGCGTTAGTTTATTATAGCAGGTATATTGCAATCACCTGTGTAACCTTACCATAATTAAATTAGCCTATGAAGAAAGCTTACACTTCTGAATTCCACGGTAAAAACAAAATGCAAAATGAATTAAGTCGGTACAATCCGAGAAAATCTACATTAAATCTGCTAAAGCAATTTGCCCGAACCTTCACTGTGGAGAAAACTGAAAAAGGAAAAACAGTAAATCTGTTTCTGAACTAAAAGCAACGAAAGTTGCTTTTTTTATTTTAGATCAATCCGATTCAGGCTACTTTACTTATCTTTACTTTTTTATAAATACAATGACTGTTGCGGGAAATGATTGAACACGAAGGAATAGTACTCAGCGTAAATGATTCGAAAGTTATTGTTCGGATTATTAAACAATCGGCTTGTTCCGGTTGTCATGCTAAAGGAGTTTGTACTTCTGTGGACCAATCTGAAATCCTGCTTGAAGTTTCTCATGAAGCCGGGAATCTCCATCCGGGGCAGAAGGTTGTTCTGGAAGGACGGACCGAAATGGGCATGAAGGCTGTGTTGTACGCGTTTGTTATTCCTTTGGGTCTGATAATGACTATGCTTTTTATTTCGGCTGCATACATTCCCAATGAAATTTTGTCAGCTGTTTTTACCTTACTTATAGTAGTACCTTACTATTGGGGTTTATATTTAAAACGGGATAGGTTAAAGCGAAAATTCAGCTTTAGAATCAAGACCTCACAGTAAACAAACTGAATTTGTTGACCTATGAATATAATTCTGATATCTGTTCTTTTGCTCGCAATAATTGGTGGGTTAAGCGCTATAATATTAAATGTAGTAGCCCGCCGGTTTCATGTAGTTGAAGATAGCCGGATTGGTTTGGTCGAAGATATATTACCGGCTGTCAATTGCGGCCGATGCGGTTATCCCGGTTGTCATGGATTTGCCGAAGCCTGTGTAAAAGCCTCCTCTTTGGATGGGCTGCGGTGTCCGGTCGGAGGTGATGAAGTGATGCTAAGAGTTGGAACTGTATTGGGCTTAAATCTGAAGCCTTCAATGCCATTGATTGCGGTGGTGCGATGTAATGGCTCCTGTGAAAATCGTCCGCAAACAAACCAATACGATGGGGCAAAGAGTTGTGCGGTTGAGTCGATGCTTTATGGCGGTCAGACGGGATGTTCTTACGGATGCCTCTCCCATGGCGATTGTGTGAAGGTGTGTATGTTCGATGCCATTTATATAAATAAGGAAACGCTTTTGCCCGAAGTCAATGAGGATAAATGTACCGCTTGTGGCGCGTGCGTCAAAGTCTGCCCGAGAAGTATCATCGAACTGCGCAAAAAGGGCCCCGGTTCTCAACGAATCTTTGTCAATTGCGTAAACAAGGATAAAGGTGCGATTTCCCGCAAAGCCTGTTTGGTTTCCTGCATCGCCTGTGGAAAATGCCAGCAATCCTGCAACTACAATGCGATTACAGTTGCCAATAACCTGGCCTATATTGATTCCGACATGTGTACCCTGTGCCGCGCTTGTGTGGAGGTTTGTCCCACTTCTGCAATTGCGGCCTTGCATTTCCCTCCGGAAGAGAAACCCGAATCTGAAGAATAACCCCTGAATCGACCTGTATGAATCTATCGTTTTTCTCAAAATATTCGCTCAAGACCTTTAGCAAGGGAGGCATTCATCCTGCTGAGAATAAACTTTCGGCAGGAATGAAAATAGAAACACTGCCGCCGCCTCAGTCCGTGATTATTCCAATCGCTCAGAGTCTGGGTATTCCGTCATCACCAGTGGCGAAGAAGGGCGACCGGGTGAAGGTAGGTACGCTCATTGCCCGGGCGAATGGTTTTGTCTCTGCAAATATTCACTCATCCGTGTCAGGTGTGGTGAGTAAGATTGATGAGACGACCGACAGCAGTGGATACCGTCGTCCGGCCATTTTTATAGAGTTGGAGGGTGATGATTGGGAGGATAGTATTGATCGGAGTGATTTGTTGGTGACCGATATTCTGCATTCCCCTGAGGAGATTATTTCCAAAGTGGAAGAAATGGGTGTCGTCGGTCTCGGCGGCGCAACATTCCCGACCCATGTTAAGCTCACGCCACCTATGGGGGCAACAATTGAAGTATTACTGGTTAATGCGGTGGAGTGCGAACCTTACCTGACTTCTGATCATCAATTGATCCTGGAAAAAGCAGATGAAATACTGGTTGGCATCCAGCTGGTTATGAAAGCGCTTCGCATCAGTCAGGCGCTGATAGCCATTGAGGATAACAAACCGGATGCCATTCAACTATTTAATGAAAAGATAAAACAATACCCCGGAATTTTCCTGGAGGTATTGCAAACCAAATATCCGCAGGGAAGTGAAAAGCAGTTGATCGATGCGGTGTTGAAACGTAGAGTCAGGCGTGGTGAACTCCCCGTATCTGTCGGAGCTACGGTGCAAAATGTAGCAACTCTCTTCGCTGTTTATGAAGCTGTGCAAAAGAATAAGCCATTGATTGAACGGGTGGTAACCGTGACGGGGAAGTCTGTTAAGCATCCATGGAACTTTAGAGTGCGCATTGGTACACCTATTCGTCAGCTGATTGAGGCGGCAGGTGGTTTGCCCGAAGATACGGGTAAAATCATTGCCGGTGGCCCGATGATGGGAAAGGCTCTGGTAGATGAGGATGTGCCGGTGGTAAAAGGCTGTTCCTGTGTCTTGCTTTTACCCACTTTTGAGGCTCAACGTGCGACAATGCAGCCTTGCATTCGTTGCTCCAGGTGCGTGAGTGTCTGTCCGATGGGACTGGAACCTTACTTGCTGGGTGCTCTCGGGGAGTTATCGCTCTGGGAAAAGGCAGAAAGAGAGTGCG
>JAUZOF010000034.1 GCA_030706585.1 Bacteroidota bacterium | reverse complement strand
TCCTTCAGATGTAATCCACTTTGATACCGGTTGGTTTGAAAATGACTGGCAGTGTGACTATGATTTTGCTCCCTCACGTTTTTCCGATCCGAAGAAGATGATTACAGATCTGAAGAAGCAGGGATTCCACATTTCTTTGTGGCAATTGCCCTATTTCATTCCGAAGAATAAGTATTTCAAAGAAATAGTAGAGAAAGGCCTTTGCGTGAAAAACGATAAAGGCACCACGCCATACGAAGATGCTATACTCGACTTCTCCAATCCCGCCACACGTGATTGGTATCAGGCTAAAATAGCCAAATTGCTGGAGATGGGAGTCGGAGCGATCAAAGTCGATTTTGGCGAAGCGGCACCCAATAAAGGACTCTTTGCATCCGGCAAGACAGGTTTCTACGAACACAACTACTATCCGCTCAGGTATAACAAGACGGTAGCTGAAGTAACGCAAAAAGTATCGGGCGAGCACATCATCTGGGCACGCAGCGCGTGGGCCGGAAGTCAGCGATATCCTGTACACTGGGGCGGTGATGCCTCGAATACCGACGGAGCCATGCTTTCTACATTGCATGGGGGATTGTCGCTCGGTTTGTCCGGATTCTCTTTTTGGAGCCACGATATTGGTGGCTTTGTGTTGCAAACTCCTGAAGAGCTCTATCGCAGATGGTTGCCTTTCGGTATGCTGACCTCTCATTCGCGTACGCACGGCACTCCTCCGAAAGAACCGTGGCTCTATAATCCGGAATTTACCGATGCCTTCCGTAAAAGTGTAAACCTGAAATATTGTCTGATGCCTTATGTATATGCACAGGCTAAAGACTGCTCAGAGCGTGGATTGCCGATGTTGCGGGCGCTGTTTGTCGAGTTTCCCGATGATCCGGGAGCCTGGCAGGTTGAAGATCAGTACATGTTTGGTTCGGACATCCTGGTAGCACCTCTTTTTGAGAAAAACAGTACCGGTCGCAATGTTTATTTGCCAAAAGGGAAATGGGTCGATTACCAGACCGGAAAGCAATACGAGAGTGGCTGGCAGTCGATTGAAGCGGGCGAAATTCCTGTAGTTATGCTGGTGCGAGACGGAGCCGTATTGCCGCACATTGCGTTGGCACAATCTACTGCCGATATGGACTGGTCTAAGCTCGAGTTGGTTACATACGGTTCAGGCAATGGAACGGCTAAGGTTTGTCTGCCTTCGGAGAATGTATTGAAAACTGTCACTCTTTCAGGTAAAACTGTTACAGCCAATCCATTTGGCAATAAAGTAACGTTTACCGTAAAATGAGATAAATAGCCGGAAACATCCGGTGATTAATGATAAATTTATGAAACGAGCATTTGTTTGCATACTCGGGCTCTTTGTGTCAGCAGTGACTTTCGCACAGCGGCAATATCCGTTTCAGAATCCGGCGCTGGATGATGAGAAGCGTATTGACAATGTTATTGCGCAGCTGACGATCGATGAAAAGATTAATTGTCTAAGCACCAGCTTTTCTATTCCCCGTCTGGGTATTCGGGGCAGTGGAAACAGTGAAGGATTACACGGTTTGTCGCAGGGGGGGCCGGGGTTCAATTCTGGAACGAAGACTCCCACTACACAGTTTCCCCAGGCTATCGGACTGGCGCAGATGTGGGATGAAGCATTACTGAAACGCGTAGCTGCCCAGCAGGCCTACGAAGCCCGTTACATCTACCAGAGTCCGAAATATTACCGGGCCGGACTGGTCGTTTGGGGACCCAATGCCGATATGGGGCGTGATCCCCGCTGGGGCAGGACAGAGGAGTGCTACGGTGAGGATCCGTTTCTCACTTCGCGCCTGGTTACTGCTTTTGTGCAGGGTATGCAAGGTGATAATCCCCGATACTGGATGGCTGCCTCGCTGATGAAACATTTTCTATCCAACAGCAACGAAAACGGACGCACATTCACATCGTCCGATTACGATGAAACTCTCTTTCGGGAATACTATTCGTACCCTTTCTATAAAGGTGTTACCCGGGGAGGTTCACGGGCATTCATGGCAGCCTACAATTCCTACAACGGAATTCCCTGTGCCGTTAATCCCGTTTTGAAAAACATAACTATCCGTGAATGGGGACAAAACGGCATCATCGCTACAGATGGAGGGGCATTTAAAATGCTGGTCACTGATCATCATTATTATAAGACATTGCAAGAGGCTGCTGCCGGATGTATTCATGCAGGCATCAACATGTTTCTTGATGATTATAAGGAGGCGGTAAGAGGTGCATTGAGTCAACGTCTTCTCTCGGAAAATGACCTGGATAGTGTAATCCGTGGTCGGTTTCGTGTGTTGATACGTTTAGGATTGCTCGATGATCATTCGCCTTACAGCAGTGTAGGAGTAAAGGACACCATTGATCCGTGGACAAAAGCCGATACTAAGGCTTTGGTGCGAAAAGTAACGTCTGAATCGGTCGTCTTGCTGAAAAACGAACAGGATCTTCTGCCGTTGGACAAACATAAAATACGTTCGATTGCTTTGATCGGACCTTACACCGATAAGGTATTACAGGATTGGTATGGTGGAGAACATTCGTATCAGGTTTCTATCTTACAAGGGCTGAAGAATGCCCTGGGAAATCAGGTGAAAGTCACCTTTGTAAAAAGTAATAAGATCGATTCGGCGGTGATTGCAGCTCGCAACAGCGATGTGGCAATTGTCTGTATTGGCAATCATCCTACCGGAAATGCCGGATGGGAGCAGGCGCCTGTAGCGAGTGACGGAAAGGAGGCCGTTGATCGTTCTGCTCTGACTCTGGAGCAAGAAGATCTGGCTAAAGTAGTTTTTCAGAGCAATCCGAAAACCATCCTGTTACTGACCAGCAGTTTCCCTTTTGCTATCAACTGGTCACAGGAGCATCTGCCTGCTATTCTACAGGTGACGCATGGTAGTCAGGAAATGGGAAATGGTGTGGCTGATGTTCTGTTTGGTGAGGTAAATCCGGCCGGACGATTGGTACAGACCTGGCCCAAATCCATTGAGGATTTGCCTGCAATGATGGATTACGATATCCGCCACGGTCGAACCTACATGTACAGTCAAAAAACGCCGCTTTATCCGTTCGGATTCGGACTGAGTTACTCCACATTTAGCTACTCCAATCTGAAATTAAGTAAGCAAAGCGTTGGCAAGAACGATAGACTGACTGTTTCACTCGATATTACCAACACCGGTAAACGGGATGGTGACGAAGTCGTTCAGATTTATGTCAAAGGCAGCGATGGCGTCAGACGACTAAAAGGATTCAAACGGGTAAATATAACAAGTGGCAAAACAAAAACAGTTTCCATCGAATTAAACGGTGAAGATTTAATGCGATGGAGTTCGGAATCAGGACAGTTTATTCTGCCCAAAGAAAATCCGGAGATAGAAGCGGGTGCTTCGTCAGCTGATATTTGCCTACGGGGATTCATTCAAATTGAATAGATTGAAAAAAATCGGTTACTTCCAAGAAATCGCTATTCGTTTGATTTTTGAGGGCTAATAATATTACTGATAACATTCGGTGTAGCGATAAAATACATATCGTATAGATGAGATTCCCGAATATCAGTACTTTTGAAAACGGAAATAATATATAAAATCAATATCATTCAAACATGAAAAAACAACTGTTGAAACTGGTTGCTCTGGCTTTATTGACCATTGGGACAACTCAGGCCCAAAAAGCTTTGACTAAAGAAGATGTGCAGGAGCAAAAGATTCAGTCCTTAATTAAAAAAATGACCATACAGGAGAAAGTAGGGTTATTACATGCCAATTCTAAATTCTACGTATCCGGAGTAAAACGTTTGGGGATCCCCGAATGGGCTTTATCCGATGGCCCTCATGGAGTACGTGCGGAGATTAACCGTCACGACTGGGCTTATGCCGGTTGGAAAAATGATTCATCCACCTGTTTTCCTCCGGGGACCGCACTGGCTGCGAGTTGGAATCCTAAACTGGCATATGAGCGCGGAATCGTATTGGGTGAAGAGGCCCGTTTCCGTAAGAAGGACGTATTGCTCGGACCAGGTGTCAATATCATCCGCTCTCCGTTGTGCGGTCGTAACTTCGAGTACATGAGCGAAGACCCTGTTTTGATTTCTGCCATGGCTGTCCCTTACATCAAAGGGTTACAGTCAAAGGATGTTGCCGCAAGTGTTAAACACTGGTTGGCGAATAACCAGGAGGAAAATCGAGGAACAGTCAATGTGAACATGAGTGAGCGTGCTTTGCGTGAAATCTACTTGCCGGGTTTTAAAGCGGCAATTACTGAAGGCGGTTCATATACCGTTATGGGAGCTTACAATAAATTTCGTGGTGACTGGTGTACAGAGAACAGCTATCTGGACCGAGACATCCTCCGCAACGAATTTGGATTTAAAGGCGTACTGATGACGGATTGGGATGCTGCTCACAGTACTGTTAAAGCGGCATTGGCCGGCCTTGATCTCGAAATGGGTACCGAGAAAAAAGATTACAACGAATGGTATTTTGCCAATCCGTTGATCAAAGCGGTACAGGAGGGCAAGGTTCCGATGTCGGTAGTCGATGAGAAAGTGGCCAATGTTCTTCGTATCATGATAAAAACGAAAATGCTGGGGGATAAATCCCGTACAAAAGGTTCGATGAATACTCCCGCTCATCAGAAAGCAGCATACAATTCAGCAGCCGAAGCCGCAGTATTGCTTCAAAACAACGGAAATCTACTTCCGTTAGACTTTTCAAAGTTGAAATCTGTCGCAGTAATCGGTGATAATGCTACCTGCAAACATTGTGGTGGTGGTCTGAGCTCAGAAATCAAAACCCTATATGAAGTAACTCCGCTCGAAGCTATGCAGAAGAAGTTCGGCAAAAGCGTAACCATTAACTATGCGTTGGGTTATGAGAAACAGTCTTCTTTCAAGGAAGGAAGCAATGCCGGTCAATCCAATACCGATAAAATAGACTGGAAACTAATTGATGAAGCTGTAGCGGCTGCAAAGAAATCAGATGTAGCGATTATTTTCGGTGGTTTAAATCACGATTTCGATACCGAGTCATTCGACAAACAGCACATGAGATTGCCATACGGGCAGGAGACTTTGATTCGTGAAGTGACGAAAGCCAATCCAAATACCGTGGTGGTGATTATTGCCGGTTCTCCGCTTGAGTTGGGTGGCATCACGAATCGTGTTCCGTCCATTCTTTGGGCATGGTACGGCGGCATGGAAGCCGGTAATGCGGTTGCTGATGTCCTCAGCGGAAAGGTAAATCCTTCCGGTAAAATGCCGTTTACTCTGCCGGTATCGTTACAGCAATCACCTGCTCACGCTCTGGGTAATTTCCCGGGAAGAGACTTGAATGTTAACTATGAAGAAGGCATTTTGGTCGGTTACCGTTGGTTTGATACGAAGAAAATTGCACCTCAGTTCCCATTCGGATACGGTCTTTCCTATACCAACTTTGAACTGGACGCTCTTTCTTCTGACAAAGCTATATACGGAAAAGAGGATGTAATCAAAGTGAAGTTTACAGTTAAAAATACGGGTTCCCGTTACGGTGCTGAGGTGCCTCAGTTATATGTAAGTGACCCGGTTTGTTCTGTGATGCGTCCGGCTAAAGAGCTGAAAGCCTTCGATAAGGTATTCCTGCAACCGGGTGAATCAAAAACGGTTGAATTGAACGTAAAAGTTTCTGATTTGGCATTCTATGATGAAGCCCAGAAAGGTTGGAACGTAGAGGCTGGAGACTTTATCCTGCAACTGGGTAATTCTTCCGGAAATATTTCACAGACATTGAAAATTGCAGTTAAGTAAATCATAACAGATAAAGCCGGATTTCGAAAGTCCGGCTTTTTTTACCTTCATCACAAAGCTTATTTTACTCAATGGGATGGAGATTTGAAGGAACGTCTGAAATACCAATAAGACACATTCTTTATTATTCCTCAGAATATCGTCAAGCGGTGAAAATACGATTACCATTCGTATGGCGATGTTGTGTGGTGAAGGATTCAATCCTCCGGCAGAAGATATTGACCTGACGAATGGATAGGAGAAGGTCTCGTTGACAGGAGAGTGGCTGTATAAGAAAGGTCTGGTACCTACTTTGCCGGAAATACAGAACTATCATTACTATCCTGCTGTTCTTTATAATGTGATAATTCATTCGATAATCCCTTTTGGAATCCAGAAGTTTTATTGGGCAAATGCTAAATAGAGGGTAGCGAGCTGACTTCAAGCTCGCCGATGTTTTTTACATCCCGTTGTGGTTCGGTGTGTCGGGTCAGATAATCCGGTCTGCAATCTGGGCAATTCCGAAGGATTGCCTGCTATTCCCATCAGATTGAATATTTGGAAGTTGAAGACGCAGAAATAAAATATGTACTAACCTTAGCGATATGCAAAAAGTCTCTGTTATTCTACTTTTCATTTTTGCAGTAACAGGTATTATGCCCATGAATGCTCAGTATGAAATGGCACCAAAGATGGCCTGGTGGTACAATGCCCGTTTCGGGATGTTTATCCACTTCGGTAGTTATTCCTGTTTGGGGCATGGCGAATGGGCTTTCAGCAAAGAAAAATGGACGAAAGAGGGTTACCAACAGCAGGTTTCTGCCCGGTTTAATCCGGAGAAGTTTGATGCAAAGGAGATTGTTCGTCTGGCAAAGAGTGCAGGGATGAAATACATTGTCATCACGGCAAAACACCACGAAGGATTCAGCATGTGGGATACCCGGGTGGAGAGCTTCAGGGATGTTTCCGGGACAAAAATATACAGCCAGCCCTCCTTTACGTCGTTCGGAAAAAGGGATATCCTGATGGAGCTGAAGAATGCCTGTGAAGTCAACGGAATCAGTTTTTGTCTTTATTACTCGATACTCGACTGGGGACATCCTTCGCAGGAGATCAGCCGCATAAACGGAGTTGCTTTTTCGACCATGAAATCGGAAGGAGCCCGTACGGACTATATCCGCGATATGAAGGCGCAACTCAAAGAGCTGATTGACCGCTATCATCCCGCGGTGCTTTGGTTTGATGGCGACTGGACCTATAAAGCTGATCATTATACCCCTGAACGTTGGTGGACGAAAGTGGATGGAATGGATCTTTACAACTATCTGGTCAGGCTTGCTCCGGATATGATTGTCAACGAGCGTGTGTGTCGTGGTTTTGGTTTGGGTGACTTTGAATGTCCCGAGCGGGAAGTGCCTGAATCACCGTTGGGTCGTCCGTGGGAGACCTGTCAAACCATGAACCGATCCTGGGGTTATAATGCAAAGGATCATAACTACAAATCGGCCAGGACGCTGATTCGGGAATTGGTTAAGGTGGTTTCCCGTGAGGGCAACTATCTGCTCAATATCGGGCCTAAAGGAGACGGTACCATCCCGGAGCAATCGTCCGCGATTTTACAGGATATTGGTGAATGGATGAATGTTTACGGTGAAAGTCTTTGCGGAGCTACCCGGAGTCCGTTTCTGACCGAACCTAAATGGGGCTTTTATACTAAAAAGGAGGGAAGGCTCTTTGCCCATCTCTTTGTCTGGCCTGCAAATGGAGTGCTTATGGTTCCTACTCTGTCCAATTCAATTCAAAAGATCTACCTGATGAATGATCAGCAAAACATACTGGATTACTCCGTTAAAAACGGGCAAATCAGAATCTCCTTACCTAAAAAGGCACCGAATAAGATTAATTCGGTGGTGGTGATTGAAGTTATCGGATTGCCGAAGGTGAAAACGAAGTAGGATGAAGATCGTCCCAACACGGACGGAGTCTGTCCCAAGTCGGACGAACCTTGTCCTACTTAGGACACCCTCCGTCCCAACTGGGACAACATTCGTCCCAGTTGGGACAAAGGTCGTCCGACTTGGGACGACCTTTGTCCTAGATATCCTATTTATACCAGAACATTGTTTTGGAAACCAACGCTGATGCAATTATCACTATCGCAATAAATTCAAGCAAAAGATATTTCCATTTGTAAGGAACTGATTTTTTAAACATTCTGTTTAATAGTAGGCTAATTGGAAGGAACAAACTCCCTGTTACTACAGTAAAAAGTAATCTGCTAAAAAAGAACTCCCACAAATTATTTCTAATGGATGACTCCCAACTTTCTGTTGACCCTAGAGAAAAATGAGAAGCATAATACATTACAATGAATGCGTAACCAGAAAGCAGTGACTTTAGTGAAACGAATAAAGACCTCATAATTTGAAACATTCATCTGGTTATCAAAGTTGGGCTATTTCTTCTCTACATACGCCGAAGGCAGTACCCCAAACTCATCCTTGAAATATTTACTGAAATACTTCGGACTGTTGAATCCGACCTCGTAGGCAATCTCCGAGATGGAGAGCTGGCTTTTTTCGAGGAGTTGGGCGGCCCGTTTCAACCGGATAATCCGGATAAATTCGATAGGCGTTTTGCCGGTGATTGATACCAGTTTCTTGTAAAGATAAACGCGGCTCATACCCAACGAGCGACTCAGTTCCTCCACCGAAAACTCACTGTTGGAAATGTTCTCTTCCACAATCTTAATCGCCTTCTCAATCAGCTTTTCGTCCAGAGAATTAATTGTGATCTGGCTAGGCTCAATCTCCACCTGTTTCTGGAAAATCTGTCGTTTGGCTTCGCGGCGCTCGGTCAGGTTCCGTATTTTCAATAATAAGGCATCCAGATTAAATGGCTTGGTGATGTAGTCATCCACGCCAATTTCCAGACTCTCCAGTTTTGCCTCTTCCGATGATTTGGCAGTCAGTAGAATGATTGGGATGTGTGACGTGCGGATATCATTTTTCACCAGTCGGCTCATCTCGATACCATCCATCTCGGGCATCATCACGTCGCTGACAATCATATCCGGGATTTCGGAAATGGTCAGTTCCAGTCCCTTTTTCCCGTTGGAAGCCTCGATCACCCGATAACTTTCGCGCAGGTTATCCCGCATAAACCGGCGGAAATCGTCGTTGTCTTCGACCAAAAGCAACAGAGGAGCTTCCTTGGCCGCTTTGGCTTGCGGTTCGGTCACAAATTCAGCTTCGGGACTCTCTTCAGGTTCAATACGGTGACGCACCTCTTGCGGAATCAGATTCAAAGGCAGTTCGAGAGTAAAGGTTGTACCTTTGCCTTCGGTGCTTTCCACGCTGATTTCGCCTTCCATCAGCTTCACAAACTCTTTGACCAAATGAAGACCGATACCGCTGCCCTGCTGGGACAGGTTACTTTGCGGCACCTGGAAGAAGCGGTCGAAGATTTTGTCCAGATACTCTGTCGGAATGCCTTTGCCGGTATCACTGACGCTGATCTTCAGCATGGCAACCTCGTTTTTGGCTTCGTTGGCCGATATTTTTACCAGTATTTCTCCTTTCTCTGGAGTAAACTTCAGGGCATTCGACAGGAGATTCATCAATACCTTTTGTAGCTTGTCCTGATCGAAATTTACCCAAAGCGCATCAATCGAGGAGTCAAACATTGCCCGGATATTCTTCTTGGAGAATCCGTCAGTAAACGAATTGAATATCTCTTTGGCAAATACGATTACATCACCTTGTGAGAGGTTTAGATGCTGTCCGTTCATGTCTAGTTTGCGGAAGTCGAGCACCTGATTGACCAAAGTCAAAAGCTGGCGGGCATTGCGCATGATCATCTCCAGTTGCTCCTTCTCCTTGAGGTCGCGGGCGGTCTTCACCATTTTCTCAATCGGAGTCAGGATCAGTGTGAGCGGCGTCCGGAATTCGTGGCTGATGTTGGTGAAGAAACGCAGTTTCATCTCATCGAGGTTATGCTGATGCTCGGCTTCCATCTTCATTTGTTCGTAAGCCAGTTTTTTCTCGTGCTTGCGGATGATGGAGCGACGGATCAGCCAAACTGAAGCAATTATCATCAGGATATAAGCGATATAGGCCCAGGTCGAAAGCCACCAGGGAGGCAGGATCACGATGGTCAATCGGGCGGCACTTTGTCCCCAACCGCCTCGTTTGAGATTGGCTTTGATCAGCAGGGTATAAGTGCCCGGACTGAGGTTGGTATAAGTTACTTTGCGGACATCTTCGTCCGTCATCAGCCACTGCGAATTGAAGCCTTCCAGCTTGTAATCATAGTGTTTTACCTCCTGCATCCGGTAGTTGAGGGAGGCAAATTCGATCGAGAAGAAGTTATCGTTGTAATCCAGCACCAGTTTATCTGTCTCGGTAATGCTTTTATCCAGAATTACTTTCCCTTTATATGGAATGCCCGCTTTGATGCTGGTATTGTAAATCTGAAGATCGGTGAAAACAATGGGAACATCATACTCTTTCACTTTAATGTCTTCCAATCGGAAATGGTTGATGCCATTGACTCCGCTAAAGTAGATCACATCATGACTTGTCCGAAAGGCTCCTTTATAGTTGAATGGTCCATTTTGAAGACCGTCATTTACATCATAGTTGACAAACTTCGGGAGGTTGGAATCGCTCAATCCTTCGCGGGGAATGATCATGTGGGAAAGCCCCCGCACTGTAGATACCCATAGGTTTTGCTCCTGATCTTCCACCATTGCCTGTATCACATTGTCAGGCAAACCATCGGCAATGGTGAATACCCGCAACCGTTTATTGCGGATATTATAGAGATTCAGCCCTTCGCGCGTACCCACCCAATAGAGGCCGCGACTATCCTTAAACACGAAGTTGACATTGGTGTTGCTCAGCGATTTCTGCGAGCCTTCAAACTGGAAGAGGTTGACGGGCTTACGGGTACGCATATCCACCGCATACACGCCCTCTGAGGTGCCGACGATCATATAAGGGTAATCCGGTGTCAATGTCGATACGTAGTTCCATCCATTGATGTGGATGTTATTGGCGTCTAAATGCGCAATTTTTTTCATAGCCGGATCAAAAATATCCAATCCGCCACCAATGGTTCCCACCCATATATTTCCTGCCGGATCAAAGGCAATATCCCACACATTATTACTGGAAATGCTGTTCGGGTCATTGAGGTTGTGCCGGTATTGACGGAATTGGTTTCCTTGCAGGCAGTTGAGGCCACCTCTGAAAGTTCCTACCCAGATTTGCCCCTTGGCATCACCCCGCACGGAAACGATAATATTTGAACCCAGACCATTTGGGGAGGCTTTGTACTGACGGTATTTACCTGAAAGAGCCTCCTTGACAAGCAGTCCCCCTCCGTTTGAGCCCATCCAGATATTGCCCGCCTTGTCCTCGTAGAAGCAGTTTACGTCATTGTATGGAATGGAGAAAGGGTTAGAAGACTCTACTTCTTCAAGGTGAAATTTGAAGATATTACTGTGGTAATAGTTGAGTCCCTTCTTGTAAGTCCCCACCCACATGATCCCCAGATCGTCGCGGAAAATGTATTGAATGCTGTTTTGAGAGATACTTTGAGGGTCATCGGGAATATTGGTCAGGTATTGGATTGTATTGGCTTTTTTGTCCACAATGTTTATACCACCGTGGTCAGTGCCAATCCAGATAATCCCGTTTCGCTCCTCCGTAATCTGCTTGATCACATTATTGTTGAGGCGTAGGTCAGGGCTGATGGTGCTCAGATAATGCCATTTGCTTTCGTTCTTTTTATACATATAAACGGCTGTTTCATCGCTATACACCCACACGTCCTGATCGGAATCGACAAAGATGAAGAACAGCATATTCTTGCGTCCATGCAAGTCTGTAGTGATAAAATTGTCCCTTTTGACGACCAGTTTGGTATTGGCATCCATCACTTCGACCAGTCCATTGTCAAAAACAAACCAATAGCGGTTACCTTGATGGTACATGCTTCGTATGACTCCCCGGCTCAGGTCGCCCGGTGCATTTTGCTGAAAGTATAAAAGTTTCCTGAGCTTAATGTCGTAACAAAGTATCTCGTTGGCCGTAAAGAGCCAGTAGTTTTTCTTTTGGTCGATATAGACCTGCGTGACGGGTTTATTAATACCCATCGGTTTTAGTATTTTGGTCATATCTCGCTCAAAGGTTTCTGTTACAGGGTCGAATACCACTAATCCCAGTCGGGTCGTGATCCAGAGTTTTCCGTCGAGAGCCTCCTGTATAGAAGAAACGTAATTGTCCGTCAGCGAGTTTTTATCCTTGAAATCGTGCTGATACCATTTGAAGCGGTAACCGTCATAACGGTTGAGTCCCGTTTGTGTTCCTATCCAGATGAAGCCTTTTCGGTCTTTCATGATGCAATTGACCTGATTATCGGAAAGGCCGTCACGTAGTTCGATGTGACCGAATTTATAGCCATTTGCATGGACACCGAAAGGCAGGAATATAAATATGGCAAAGAGAAGTATGGAGTAAATGTTCTTCATCGGGTAGTAGTTAGGTTAGAGATAGGGTTTTATCTTACGAAAATAAGCCAAAAAAATGAGTGGAGGATGCTTTCTTCGTTTTTATTGAAAAAGTAACACAGGGAGAAACAGAGGGCCACAGAGTGAATTTTCTCTGTGGCCCTCTGTAAAAACCTCTGCTGTTCTTGTGATACAGCTATGTTATTTCTTTTTCCCTCTCGGTTTCTGACCGCGGGTTTTGGGTTTACCATATTTCATCTTCATCTGCTCGCAGCGACGAATCTTGTTATTGACCTTCTTGTTTTTCTCTTTCTTTTCGTGGAAGGCAGGTCCTGCCTCTTCTTTTTTAGGTAGTTTTACCAGAATATTCTTCATGGGAACTACCGGCATTTCGTCTGCTGTCAGTTCAGTTGATATTTCAAGGTCTTCCGGCAGTGGCAAGCGTGGAATCTTGTAATTCATCAATTCCTGAATGGCCAGTTTGTAATCCTTTTCCGCTTTCACCACAAACGTGATTGATTTACCTTTCTTGTCGGCACGGCCGGTACGACCAATGCGGTGGATGTAGTTTTCAGGTACTTCCGGAGTGTCGAAATTGATTACGTGGCTTACCTCCGAAATATCCATACCACGTGCTACCAGGTCGGTAGCAATCAGGATGCGGATTTGTCCGTCATGGAATGCATTTACAGTATTGAATCGGTTATTCTGGGCTTTATTTGAGTGAACCACACCGATTTCATCCGGAAACTGCGCATCCAGTTCGTCATAAATCTGATCGGCGAGTTTTTTAGTGCCTGCAAAAACAAGCACTTTAGTAAATTCCTCGCCGGAAAGCAGCATTTCCAGTAGATTGATCTTGGTGTAGAAGTTCGGCAAATGGTAGCAAACCTGATCAATGTTTTCGAGCGGGGTTCCCATTGGTGCCGCCTCGATATACATCGGAGAGTTGAAGAAGTCGTGAATAATCTCCTCTACATCTTCGGTCAATGTAGCAGAGAACATCAGGTTCTGACGCTTTGAAGGGAGCAAATCCAACACGCGGATCAATTGCGGACGGAAACCGAGATTCAGCATCTCATCCACCTCGTCAATGACCAGTCGCTTGATATTCTTCAGTTTCAATACACCATTCAGCACCAGGTCGAGCAATCGTCCCGGTGTGGCAACAAGTACATCCAGACCGCCATTTACCAGTTCCACATGGTTGCGCATATTTACGCCGCCATATACGCCGCCCACCACAACGTTCATGTAGGTAGTCAGCTTTTTGACTTCTTCTTCCACCTGAACGACCAGCTCACGGGTCGGAACAATGATTAAGATTTGAGGGTGAAGCTCTTTGGTGAATTTCCATTGTTTAAGGCAGGGCAGGAGGTAGGCAAAGGTTTTACCGGTACCCGTCTGGGCAATACCGATCACATCGCGCCCCGACATCACCGCCGGATAGGCCTTTTCCTGAATAGTTGTCGGGGTGGTAAAGCCCAGATCTTCAATCGCGTTTCGCAACGGAGTATTGAGGTTCAAATCTGAAAATGTCATGCTTATATATTTTGGGAGTGCAAAGGTAGTGCTAATTAGCCATAAATCAAGTGGTTTGATACAGATTAAAGGTTAAAGTCCGGTCTTTGTATCCTTTGCATTACTTCATTCTGATAAAAAATCATACTTTTTGAAAAGAACCGGCGAATTAGAGTAGGGTAGATCAGAGTGTATTCGGCTATTCTTCGTAACAAGTTCATTTCAAGGCCTTAGATGTATTTGTTCTTTAGAGTTGTTTTGTTCATCCAAATCATAAAAATCTACTCGGGAGTTAATGTACAGCGAGATTACCGGAGTGGTATTTTGTATGAAAGGAATACAAGCGCGAAACATAAATGATAGTCTATAACCATTTTAAAATTAGTTCCAATGAAAAAGTTTCTTATTCCAGTGATTGCCCTGGCGGCATTGATTACTTCTTGTAGTCAGGACGGAGCTCCTTCTTCTCAATCGGGTATTTCAACCGAAGCATCAAATGTGATCACCGCTTATGTTGCTAATAATTATCCTGCGACTTCTGTTACAGCAATGACAGCATCGTCAAGTGGAACAATTGTTACCTTGAGCACGGGTGAACAAATCACCATTACTGCCAATGGTAAGGCTTTAGGATATACCAACAATAAATGTTCCGGTCTGAGTGTCGATAGCCTTGACAGACATTCCCGTGATTCTATCGGTGGATTCAGACCAGGTCCCGGCGGTCATGGCGATATTGAACATCATGGTGGGAAAGATGGTCTTAAATGTGATAAAAAGATTCACGGCTCCACCGCTATTGCCGTGGATTCATTACCGATCCTGATCAATGATTACATTACAGCCAACTATTCCGGTTATACTGTAATTCACGCTGAAAATGATACTTTGTGTGCAGGCGCTGTAATTGAAGTGATGGTTTGTAAGACAAATACGGAGCCTGTCAAACTAGTGTTTGATGCATCTTCTTATGCTTTCCTGATGAAAGCCGTGAGAGCTCTTTACACCAGTGTGCCAACAGCGGTATCTGATGCTGTTACAGCCAACTATTCAACTTACAAAATCATGAATCGTATTGAGCAGTTTACCCTTGCAGATGCAAGTATTCAATACAAGGTATTTATGAGATTGGATAAAACGCATAAAACCGTTACCTTCAATGCGGATGGAACGGTTGTTTGTGAGAAATAAGTTTGTTTTGATCTTTAGAATGAAAGGCTTCATCGGGCATTTGCCCGATGAAGCCTTTATTATATTCGTTTGTCTTGTAATATCGTTGGGATTATAATTCGAAGCTTTCTCCCCGATGACTCCAGCGAATAACCTGAACGTCTTTCTTTTTGCCATAGTTTGTAAAAGCAGCGGCACTTGCATAATCTTCCCCGAAATGCATGGGTGAAAATACTTTTGTTGGGATACGGTCAACAAATTGTTCTGCGCCCAGCATATAATCCGTTACCATCCGGATGTCCACGGGAAACATAGCCAGATCAAGCTCCGGGACTGATTCAGCCAGCAGGCTTAATTCTGTAAAATAATCGCTTTCCGCTCTCTCAATTTCTTCTTTCGTGGATTCGTCTTTCCAATGCCAGTTGTTGAGGTCGCCGGCGTGGAAGATTCTTTTCCCGTCTAATTCGATCAAAAATGACCCCCCGATGTCAGTCGAGCCAAAGGCCTGTACTTTAATTGTTTCATCCTGATAAGTTTCCAGTTTCTTCAGGTAAATAGCAGCATCTTTGGGCGTTTTTAGCCTTTTCAGGATATCGTTGGAAAGAATGTAGACGATATCAGGACGAATGGCCTTCCATTTCAGGATCTCTTTGTTGAAATGGTCGTGGTGCGAATGAGTACTCAATACATAAATCTTTCCGGGACGCTTCAAAAAAATATCATGCACAATCATCCGGTTTTGATTGTCCGGGGCGTCCATAAAATAGTCGATAATGACGGTGTAGCCTTCACCGGTGATGGCAAATCCGCTGTGGAATATATAGGTTAGTGTCATGTTAATCTTATTACTGCATTTGTCTGATGCGAACCTCAATTTTCGGAGCCACGCTTTTTAGTTTCGGAGCAATCTCTTTTACATTGGTTTCTCCGTAATGATACGGATAAAGGATGTGTGGATTAATGATCTTTGCCGCTTTAACTGCTTGATCTACCGTCATGGTATAGGGCTGGTTGACGGGTAGAAATGCGATGTCGATATTCTTCAGTTGACTCATTTCGGGAATATCCTCGGTATCGCCGGCGATATAAATACGAAGCCCGCCGATAGTAAGGATAAAACCGTTATCACGCCCTTTGGGATGAAACTTTTCCCGTCCGGCGGTTGTGTTATATGCCGGTACAGCTTCTAATTGAAGGTAAGGGAATGGTTTCAGTTTATCTCCGTTTTTCATAACGATGCCTTTGCCAAGCAACTTACGGGTTGAGGCATTGGTGATGATTTTAGTACCGGTTTTCTCCAGTGTAGTGATGGCTTTGATGTCAAAATGGTCGGGGTGTTCGTGAGTGATTAGAATCAGGTCTGCC
>JAUZOF010000339.1 GCA_030706585.1 Bacteroidota bacterium | reverse complement strand
CTAAAACCCAAACCACGCCTCAATTATTTATTCTAACCTAAATCTTAAGACATATGAAATCATTATCATTCATTATCTCATTCGCATTCTTAACCCTCTTCTTTGCTTGTCAGAGTGATGAAGTCTATGACAATGCTGCAAAGGATGCCGTTTCGCTAAAGTCGGTGACATCTGAAGATGGAATTAAGATTGCTATCATGTCAGACCTACACGTCATGCACCCCGCCCTTCTTATTGGGGCAAACCCGGACTATGAAGCTTATATCCAGCAGGATCCCAAATATTTAGTGGAAAGTTATAACATTCTTAAAGCGGCTGTAAGTCAGCTTATATCCCAAAAACCGGACCTGGTATTAAGTCCCGGTGATATGACTAAAGACTGTGAACTGATAAGCCATGAACTGGTACAGGCTCAGTTGAAAAAACTGGAAGAGAACGGAATCAAGGTATTGGTTACCATCGGAAACCATGACATAAACAATGGTGATGCAAAGAAATTTGCCATGAACAAGACGATGAAAACAGAAACCGTTCAGGCCAATAAAATTCCGGTGATCTATTCTCATTTCGGGTTTTCAGAAGCGCTGTACAGAGACCCCAATTCACTCAGCTACGTGGCCGAACCGATACAGGGACTCTGGATCATCGCCATTGATGCAAACAAGTATTATGACAATACTGATAAACCGATTACTTCCGGTGTGATAAAACCTGCAACGTTAGACTGGGTTAAAGCCAGACTGGCCGAAGCGGCTGAAAAAGGTAAAATGATAGTCGGTATGATGCACCATGGTCTGGTGGAACACTACAGCATGCAAAACGCTGTTGACCCGGGTTATGTAATCGATGATTATCCTGCCGTTGCTGACCAACTGATTGATGCCGGTCTGAAAGTCATCTTCACCGGGCACTACCATGCCAACGACATCACCAAACGGGTAAAAGGCGATAAATTCGTATTTGACGTAGAAACCGGCTCAAACGTGAATTATCCATGCGCTTACCGGATGCTTACTATCAAGGACAATAAGTTTAAATTTGAATTCCAACCTATTCTCCCGTACAGCCTACCGGGTAGTGCTGCTCAGTTATATTCACAAAAATACCTGGGTATCTATTTCACCAATCTGTTAATGGCTAGAGGATTTCCACAATCTGATGCCGCAGCTCTGGCGCCGGCATTTGCCTGGTCAGCTATGACTCACTTTGCCGGAGACGAGCCTGCTATTCCAACGCAAATCCTGGGTGTTATCAGTATGCTTGAAGGTAATGCTCAAACCTACGGCCTCGGCTTAGCCATGGAATCTCTCTGGACCGACCTGGGTGTACCGGATAACAATGTTACTCTCAATATGGTGGATGGGACATTTTCAGCCAATTAACCTAAACATTTTCCCTGCTTAAACAGTTAATTATAGCAGTTCAATGAAACCGGTTTCTCTACAAAGCCGGTTTTATTATGGACAAATGCTACCTTTGCTTATCCGAAAACGAATATAGCTATGAAAGAACCTTTCCGCATCGTAGAAGTCAATAAAGAGCTGATTAATAAAATCAACTCCTCGCCCGAGAATATGCACCAGCACAACTTCGAAGAGTTGATTATCCTGACTGAAGGCAAAGCCGACCACATCATCGACTTTGACCGAGAAGTGATTACGGCCCCCATCTTCGTCTATGTTTCAAAAGGAAAGGCACATCAGTTTCTTCCTCATGACGGGGCCAGCGGATGGATTGTCCTCTATGAAAATGAGCTGGTTCCGGATAGCCGCTTTCATTTCTACTCCAACTTTACCGACCGGGTGAACTACTCGCTGGAGCAGATGGAGTGCATTAGCCCCATCTTCAACCTTTGCAACATGATGGCGTATGAATACAACAAGCCGGTACCTCAATTCAATATTATCCGCCACCTGCTGGCTGCCCTGCTGGCCAAGCTCGAAGCTGAAAGCAACAACGAGCCGCAAGCAGCAAGCGATGCATCCAACAACCAGCGCATTGCCTTTCACAACTTCCTGAAGATATTGGAAGAAAACTTTAAACGCCCCGTCGGTGTGCAGTTCTACGCCGATAAGCTGAATACCTCGGTGCGTAACCTTAACCTCATTTGCCAGAATGTATTCCACAAAAGCGTATCGGAAATCGTCGAGACCCGCAAGCTCATTGAAGCCAAACAACTGCTGATGAATTCCGGCCTTACCGTTTCGGAGATTGGCTTTGATCTGGGGTATAACGAGAAATCCTACTTCACCCGCGTATTTTCCAAAAAGGAAGGCATCACACCTACGGAATTCCGCAACCAGATGAATAACGTTATTCTCAAATAAATAGCGGCGTTTTTTAGCAACAGTTGTCACTGATTTGAATCGATTTACACAGATTTCTTATCCGTGTAAATCTGTGTTGCTTGCATCCGTGTCATCTGTGTGCTTATCTTTTCCTAAGACTCCTTTTTACTCCATAATATATTCCCGACGTATAGCCTAATATGCAACTAACGTATATCTGGCTATTCGACCGTAATATTGCTCCTTTTCCTAAAAGTACCACACCCCTTCTCAAAAGTGTTACCCCTACCCCTCTCCACCGCCCTATCTTTGCAATATCAAAACAATCAAACAGTCAGAGTATCTGAGGAAAATGAATCAGGTGCTCTGACTACAAAAACAAAAACAATTTAAATTCAAAGCCTTATGAAATCATTTGCATTAACTTTCGCCGCTATCTTCGTATTAGCAACTTCTGTATTTGCTCAAAACAAATACACTTTGGACAAGTATCACTCTCGTCTAGCATTTAGTGTAAAACACATGGGTATATCCAGCGTGGACGGTAATTTCAAATCATTTGACGTAACGGTCACTTCCTCCAAAGCTGACCTGACAGATGCTAAAGTAGAAATGGTCGCTCAGGTAAATTCCATCAACACGGAAATCGACAAACGAGACCAGCACCTGCAATCTCCCGACTTCTTTGATGCAGCCAAATACCCGACGCTGACTTTCAAAAGCACTTCTTTCAAAAAGGTAAAAGGAAATGTGTATAAACTTTCAGGATTCCTTACCATGAAGGGTGTAACCAAACCTATCGCATTCACAGTAGTACATGCCGCTGTAAAGAGCCCGATGGATAATAAAATACACCACGGATTTGCTATCACCGGTACCCTTAACCGTCAGGACTATAACGTAGGTACTAGTGCTTTTGCCGCGGTAGTTGGCAATCAGGTGAAGTTGAGCGCAGAAGTAGATTTTGCACAGGAGTAAGCAACCTCACCAGCTCTTTTTATGGTAGGTGAAGAGGTTGCCCGATAACACTCTATCTCAAACCAGTATTAACGAAGTAACCTCTTTGATTATGACACTCAACGATTTAAGCAACCTAAACCTTAACAGAGATAATTCCGTCGTAATGCCTATGCTGTTTGTCGGACACGGAAGTCCGATGAATGCAATCGAGGAAAATGAATTTGTGACAGGTTGGCGCAGTCAGGCGGCAACGCTCCCCCGTCCCTCGGCGATACTCTGTATCTCCGCCCACTGGGAAACTCGCGGAACTTATGTTACCGCTATGGCTAAGCCCCAAACGATTCATGACTTCGGTGGATTCCCCTGCGAACTTTATCAGGTACAATATCCCGCTCCGGGCAATCCGGGTCTGGCCAATGAAGTCACAAAACTAATAACAGGTACACCCGTCTTCCCTGACGAGAAGTGGGGACTGGACCACGGCACCTGGAGCGTGATAAAGCATTTCTACCCCGAAGCCGACATTCCGGTTGTGCAACTAAGCATCAACTACCTGATGTCACCCCGCCACCACTACGAGCTGGCCAAAGAGTTGGCTATCCTTCGAAGTAAAGGCGTACTCATCGTCGGCAGCGGAAATATCGTTCACAACCTGCGCGTCCTCAACTGGAGCAATCCCAACGAGGGTTACGACTGGGCTATCAATGCCAACGAAAAGGTCAAATCCCTCATTCTGAAAAATGACTACACGTCACTGATTGACTACACCTCTCTGGGCAATGATGTAAAAATGGCTATCCCGACTGCGGAACATTTCCTGCCATTGCTTTATATTCTTGGTCTGAAAAAGGAGAACGAAGAGCTGAGCTTCTTCAACGACAAAGCGGTGTACGGGTCATTAACAATGACTTCGGTACGGGTCGGTTGACATAGTTTCACAGAGAACCGCGGAAAATTTCACAGAGAGCCACAGAGAATATCAAACTCTGCGGCTCTCTGTTTTTTTAGCTTTCTGTTAAACTCTGTGGCCCTCTGTGTCCTGCTCTGTGTCCTCTGTGATACAAAAAATCCTACCTTTGCATCACTAAAAGCAAATCCTCCATGCACGAAACACTTCACGAAGATCAGACCTTTCATCAATTGGATTTCTCCGAACAAGAGATTTCGGGAAATGAATATCTCCGCTGCACCTTCAGCCACTGTGATTTTTCCAAAGCTGACCTTTCGGGAAATGACTTCGTGGAATGCACCTTCGAGCATTGTAACTTGACCATGGTGAAGCTCAACGATACCGGCATGAAGGATATCCGCTTCCACGACTGCAAGGTGATGGGGGTTGACTTCCATCCCTGTTCGAAGTTTATGTTTGAGGTCAATTTCCAGAAATGCCAGGTGGACTACTCTTCTTTCTTTCAACGTAAAATGAAGAAAGCCCGTTTCACCGACTGTTCCCTGCGAGAAACCGACTTCACCGAAACCGACCTGACCGAAGCTGTATTTAGCCAATGCGACCTGCACATGGCTGCTTTCGACCGTACTAATCTGGAAAAAGCCGACCTCCGCACCGCCAATAACTATACGATTGACCCGGCTATCAACCGCGTAAAGAAAGCCCGCTTTGCTTATCCCGGTGTGTTGGGACTGCTGCGTAATTACGACCTCCGTATTGATTAAAGGAAAATGCAAACGAGACCGAAACTGATATGGGCTGATAACCTGCGGGCAATTGCCACCATTGCCGTAATCATACTCCATGCATCTTCAGGGCTGTTGCTGCAATTCGGCAAGGTTCCTGATAGTTATTGGGAAATCGGCTGCTTCTATAACGGGCTGGGACGCTTTGCCGTACCGGTATTCGTTATGCTGAGCGGTGCGTTGCTGCTCGACCGAGAGCTTCCCGTAAAGGATTTCCTAAAGAAGCGCTTTAGCCGGATACTTTATCCGTTCCTGTTCTGGAGTTTGATTTATATCG